>DAOVTG010000034.1 GCA_030633185.1 Deltaproteobacteria bacterium | reverse complement strand
TGCGCCATAGTTGAACCCTGAAAACATTCTCTGGATTGCGGAAACAATCAGGGTTTTTCCGCAACCATTTTTGCTGACTTTCAGCTTTACTCGCCTTGCGGCAATCTGGTTTGGTGCAGGTCGTTCTAAAAGAGCCGCACCCTTGTTATTTCGTTGACACCTTAGCCTTAAAAAAGGTGTCAAAATCGCCTAAAAACAGAAAAAGCGGTAGGAATTAACCACCGCTTTAAATGCTGCAACTCTTTGATTTTACTTGCTAAAACTGGAGCGGGATACGAGATTCGAACTCGCGACTTTCAGCTTGGGAAGCTGACACTCTACCAGCTGAGTTAATCCCGCCTACAGATTTATGAACGCGGCATCTACAATGAAATACGTCTGGTTGTCAATCAGTTTTTATCAAACCGACTTTTTTACTTCACAAAATTGGCTTATTGGTATAGTTATAGCGGTAATTTGTATTAGTATGTCTAGATTTAGATAGTTGTTAATGGAGGGATATTGCGGGAATCTTTTTCTATATCAGGATTACGAGACGTGGTTCCGGGTCTCTTTGCATCGTGTGACAAGAGCTCCGACAATTTGGAAAAATGGCGTCGTGATCTTTTTGCCCGGCTTGATGATTTTGCAGGGGAGGCCTTGGATCGACTGGCTTTAGCCGAATCCGGCAAGCTGCGAAGGGTTGATTTGTGTGCCTCCATTTTGCGGAGAGTCTTTTCTTCAGGCTCCGAGGAGAAGACCGGTTTCAGCGTGGTACAGGCGCTTTTTGATGTTGTTCGTGGGATTGACCGGGACGATTTGCGCCCGGCTTTTTATGCCGAGCTTATCTCTCTGTTTAAAGGGGTGTGCGGGAGTGAAATCGACCATGACGCCATTATCAATGATGATCATGGTGAAAATGATCTTAAGGGGCGCGAGGCGGCCCTTTTGCGCTCATCACAACTTGATGCCATGGTGCATCGGGTCGAGATTTTTATGTCACGTTACAGTGATGGCCTGAAACCGGAAACCATTGCCCAGCGTCACCTGCGCCGGGATCGTATAAAAAAATATTTCGGGGCGAACGATGCCCAATGGCATGACTGGCATTGGCAGATTCAGAATATTATCCAAGATGCCGATACCTTGCTTAAACTGGTGAGCCTTAACTCGGGTGAGGCTGAGGCTGTCGCCCGGGCTCGGCGTTATCATCTTCCTTTCGGGATAACCCCTCACTATCTCACTTTAATGGACGATGAAGATCTTAAGGCTCGGCGGGATGCGGCGGTTCGGGCTCAGGTCTTGCCACCACCTGAATATGTTGAACAGGTAGTAGAATCGCGGCATAAAAGAGGGGACTTTTCGGGTCTCGATTTTATGCTCGAAGAGGATACTTCGCCGATTGATCTGATTACCCGGCGTTACCCTTCTATCTGTATTTTCAAACCTTTTAATACCTGTCCCCAGATTTGTGTCTATTGCCAACGAAACTGGGAAATTGAAGATGCTATGGCCGCTGATGCTCTGGCTTCACCGAAGAAGATTAAAGCGGCGGTGAAATGGCTTAGCGAACACCCGGCGATTCGTGAAGTATTGATAACCGGCGGTGACCCACTGGCGATGGATGATGATTCCTTCGAGTATATAGTGGGACTGGTTGCGGCCATTCCGACGGTTGAGCGTATTCGTATCGGCACCCGGACCTTGGTAACTATGCCGATGCGGATTACTGAGCGACTGGCCGCTTTTTTGGGCTCCTTGCGGCTGCCGGGGCAGCGAGAAATTGCTGTTGTTACTCATATTGAGCACCCCTATGAATTAACCCCGGAAGTGGTGGCGGCGGTCGATCGGCTCAGGCGACAGGGCATTGGGGTCTATAACCAGTTGGTCTATACTTTTTTTGTTTCCCGTCGTTTCGAGGCCGCTTTTTTACGGCGCCGCCTGCGCCAGATCGGCATTGATCCATACTACACTTTCAATACCAAGGGTAAGGAGGAGACCGCAGGTTATCGAGTGCCGATCGCCCGCCTTTTGCAGGAGCAGTCCGAAGAGGCCCGGTTGTCTCCCGGTATTGAGCGTACCGATGAAGCGGTTTTCAATGTCCCGGGACAAGGTAAAAGTTATATTCGTTCAACCCGCCAGCGCCACATGATCGGGCTGGCGGCCGACGGCTCGCGAATCTACGAATTTTTCCCTTGGGAGGATGGTATTGTCCGGGTCGCTCCAGCCCCCTATATTGCTTGGGATGTACCGATTCTTGGTTATCTGGAGAGGCTGGCTGAGATTGGAGAGGATGTTGATGATTATCAGTCGATATGGTACTATTATTGAGCGAAGCAAAGTTTGCCGCTATTTATTGTAACTTTATGGTGGGCACTTCATCCTTTCGTCCCTCACCCCTCCTTAATCAACTGCAAAAGTTCCGCCGTTGAAAACCTGGCGCTCTGGTCGCTGGCCGAGAGAATCCGGTCGGCAAGGTTGCGTTTTTCCTGATGCAGGCGGACAATTTTTTCTTCAATGGTCTGTTGACTGATGAGGCGATAGACGGTGACCGGACGGGTCTGGCCGATGCGATGGGCGCGATCCGAGGCCTGATCTTCAACCGCCGGATTCCACCAGGGATCGAGGTGCAGGACATAGTCGGCAGCGGTCAGATTGAGGCCGAGGCCGCCAGCTTTGAGGCTGATCAGAAAAAGGTTGGCCTGGCCCTCTTGAAAGGCGGAAATTTCGGATTGGCGTCTGTTTTTCGGGGTTGAACCATCGAGATAGCGGTAGGCGATCTTTTTTTCATCAAGATATTTGCGAATCAGCTTGAGATGTTTGACAAACTGGCTGAAAACCAGGGCTTGGTGGCCGCCGGCCAGAAGGTCGTCAATGACTCTACCAAAATGTTTCAGCTTGGCGCTTTCGATATTGCTTTCCGGGACAACCAGACGCGGGTTGCAGGCGGCCAGGCGCAGCTTGGTCAATTCAGCCAAGACCTGAATTGACGAATGTTTGCCACTCTTTTTTTGCTCGGTGACCTCTTCTAAACGGGCAATTGCCTGACGACGTACGGCTTCGTAAAAGTTGCGCTCTTCGGTACTCATCTCTATCGGGAGAAGGATTTCGGTGCGTGGTGGCAACTCTTTCAAAACCTGACTTTTATTGCGGCGCAAGAGGTAGGGTTTAAGAACTTTTCGTAAATGTTGGCGGGCTTCTTGGTCGTTTTCCTGTTCAATCGGCAGGGCGAAACGTTGATTGAACAGGTCGAGAGAGCCCAATAGACCGGGGTTGATGAAATTGAAGAGATTCCAGAGTTCACCTAGGTGGTTTTCCATTGGCGTGCCGGTGGTGATCAGGCGGAATTTGCCTTTTAAACTCATGGCCGCCCGTGAACGCTTGGTGTTCATATTTTTGATCGCCTGAGCTTCATCTAAAACAATTATTTCCCACTCTTTGGTAGCAAAGAGCTCTTGCTCTTGTTGCAGCATGGTGTAACTGCAGATCAAAAGATCGTAAGGTTTTAGCTTGTCAATAAGTTGTTGACGATCAGTGCCGCCGAAGTGGATAGGTTTAAGCGCGGGGGCAAAGCGTTCGCACTCATTCTGCCAGTTGGCACAGACCGAAGTTGGGGCGACCACCAGAACCGGTCCGGCTTGAGCCCGAGAGAGAATTAAGGCCAGGGCCTGGACGGTTTTGCCTAATCCCATATCATCGGCAAGACAAGCTCCGAAACCTAAATGGGCCAGCCGGGAGAGCCAGAAAAAGCCCTCAATCTGGTAGCTTCTGAGTTCGGTTTTCAAGGTCTCTGGAATTTTTGGTGTAAAGTTTTCCGCCTCTTTAAAACGGATCAGTTGATCGTGCCAGGCGCGTCCGTAGTCAACTTCAAGTCCGCTCATAAGTTCAGCAACGCTGTTGACCGCAGCCTTATGGATGGTTAATTCGCCATCTTCTTCACTGAGAAAAAAACTCAAATCATGCAGGCGTTGGCGCAGATCCTTGGTCAGCGTGATAAATTGATTATCGGCCAGAGGTAAAAAGCGACCCGGCCCCTCTTTGACTGTTTTCAGCAGATCGGCCAGTCCGATGATCTTCTGTTCGTCGATATTCAGTTCGCCTTCGATCTTGAACCACTCCCGATGTGGTTGAATATTAAACTTGAATGCCGAGCTCTGAGTCCGGTTTTTCAAGCTAATCTTTTTCCCGGCTGGCCATTCACAGATGAGCCACTCTTCGGATTGGATCTCCTCTTCATTTTTCTGGAAATCTTGAATCTCGGAAAGAATCTGCAGACACTCTTCAAGTTTGTTGACCTGCCAACTGGCATGGTAGTTGTCTTGGCCCAGACCGGGGCAGGCCTCTAATAACTTTTGGCGTTGCTCCTTTTCGAGCTCAAGATTACGGTGCGCGGAACAGTGCTGCTGCTCAATTGTGGCAAAGAGATGCTTTTGTCCCTCTCCCGGGATTAAATGGGGGCCTAAAGGGCCTAATGGCTTGACCCGAAGGTCAAAACGCAGACCATTACCGGAGGGGAAAATCTGTAAAAAAAGAGATCTCTTGTCACTCTCCAACGCATCTTTGGCGGGATTGGGGTCAAGATTGGTGAATATCGGCAGGATGCCAGCCAGTGGCTGCAAGGTTTCAAGAATCTCGTTTTCAGCTTCTTTTGGCAGGGTCAGACCATGAGGGCCAAGGAGCTTGGCCACCTCTTTAAACTCGTTGGTATTGCGGTAGAAGGTGAAGCGGGTCGGGGAGTCGGCAATTACCATGATATCCCGGTTTTCAAGATCCGGATAGAGCTGAATTGAAAAAGTGTCGTGGTCAGGTTTCCGGTCTATGATGATGGCGGCCTGGCCCGGGTTTACGGCGGCAGGGATCTCGGGATGCCCATTGAGAAAAAGATAGGGATGTCCGGCCAGGGCGGGCAGGGCTTTACCCTGGTCAAAAGTATAGCTCTCCCCTTTTTCATCAGGTTGTCGCAGCAGGGCTTTGCAGATACTATGATCTTGGGGCGTGAAAAAGGGAAACTGATCGCCTTCGTAGATGTGGTTAAGGGCAAGATTTCGGCCCGGGCTCCAGAACTTATCGGGATTGAGTCTCTGAATTTTTGGGGTCAGGCTCAAGATGCCGGGCTGGTGAATATCGACAAACCAGGCCAGGCGCATTGCTGGAGCCGCTTTTTCAGGTCTTACCGGAAGCGTGTGCTCAGGGTTAAGTTGTTTGAGGGCGGCCAAAGTGCGCCGCCAGGCGGGTTCAATGGTAATCGCCGGACTCAAGGGTTTAAGAGTACTTTCGGCTTCAGCTTGGAGTAATATTTTTTCGCGATCGATAGTTTCGTTGTCGTTTTGGGGCTCGGTCAGGGCCAGTAACTGGGCGCTTTCAAGAGAGAGCCAGGGGAAAGAGATTTTGGCGTTTAGCTCTAAAATTTCCAGCTTGCGGCGTTCTGCAAGGTTGATCTCTCCGGTAAGCCAATAGGAGACCAAAGTTGTGAGCAGCGTAAAAATTGAATTGTCGGGTCGTTGCTCTATGGCATCAAAACTTTTTCGGGCCTCAACCACCAGACCACGGAAAAGTTTGAGAAGGGTATCAGCCAGGCGAAAAAGATCCCGGGTGAAAGGGTTGTAGGCGAACTGTTGCTCCCCGGTACCTAAGGTTTTGGCTGCCTCTTCCCAGGCTGACGCGGTTTGGGTATGGCCTAAAGAAAGAATGTAGAAGAAGGCGATGGGGGCGTCAAAACAGGCCGCGCCTTCGGGGTTAAGGCTGCGAGCTTGATCCAGATCAACTTTAAAACAGTGGGCAGCTTCGTTGAAATCCCCTTTGAGTGAAGAGATTGCTCCTTTGAAGCCGCTGCCGGAAAAGAGTTGGCTGTGTTGGTTGTAGAGCTTTTCAAGTTCGGTAAGCCGGCCGCTGAAAAGAAGTTTATGGGCCAGAAGCAGGACAAAGGGCCGGTTGCCGGGCTTTTCCGCCGGATAATGAGTGGTGATAAATTGATCCAGTTCAGGGGTTGTAACCAGATCCTCAAGCGAGTGGGTAATACAGTCATCAAGAGCCGTAAACTGGAGGGGTAGGGGCAGCTGTAAAAACCATTGTGCATCAAAAGGATAAAGGATCAGAGCCGCATAGGGGTGGCGAAAATAGGGGTCATAGTTGGCCCGATAAAAGATCGGTAGATATTTTTGCAAGACATCAAGATCGTGGCTGAAGAGGGCCAGGCGGAAGTTCCTCAAGGTTCGGGCGCAAAGTTCCCGGCTGTCACTGTCCGGAGAGTGGTCGTCGATGTAGGAGGAACGAATCAGCTGACGGCAAAGATCAAGGGATCTGCGTTCAATAGGCCGCCGGGCCATAAGTTCATTGATTTGGCGAGAGCAACGGTTGTAATTATCGATTAGCCCCAGTTGTCGGAGTTTACGCAGCTGATTAATGGCTTTTTCAGGATCCCATTTTCGATTAATCCCGGGAGCCTGCTGCAGGGCTTTCATGATACGAAAGAGCTCCTGACGCGGAGTCTTACTGTCTAAAAGTGCAGTTATCTGCAAAAAGTACTTTTCATCTTCGTCAAGGTTTGCCAATAATGTCAAAGGTGAATTTGTCGGTTCTTTCTCTTCAGTCATGGGTAATGTTTACTTTGTTTGGTAGGTTTAAGCTAAAATTACTTAAATTGAATCTTATTTAATATTCCAGGGGTGTGGCAGAAAAAGTTTTTCATAGAGCGAGAAGGCATAGCGGTCGGTCATACTGGCGATAAAATCGCGCAGGTTGTCGATGAGACTATAGTTGTCAAGGTAGCTTGGATAATACTCTTCTTTAAGTTCCTGCGGGTGTTTCTTGAAATAGGTGTAGATCTCTTCGAGCAGCCGGCTGGTCTTGATGAAATCGCCGTAAATTTCCGGGCTTTCATAGACGTTGGCAAAGAGAAAAGAGCGTAATTCAGTCATCGCCTTGAGAACCTCGATTGAGATCTTCAGTGAGCCGGGTTCTTTTCGACTTTCGTCGATAATGTCGGTAACCATGCTATTGATGCGTCGGGGGTGGCTGTCACCTAAAATTTTCCGACACTCTTTGGGGATTTGCCCGGCCGTGATGGTCCGAGCCCGAATCGCGTCGTCGAGATCGTGATTGACATAGGCGATGATATCAGCCAGCCGGACAATCCGCCCTTCAAGGGTGCAGGCCGTGTGTTCCGGGGCCGGAGAAAGAATTTCACCCTTACCTTTTGAATGTTTGATAATACCATCCCGCACCTCAAAACTCAAGTTGAGGCCCAGCCCCTCTTTTTCAAGAATATCAACAACTCGCAAACTTTGTTGAAAATGGTTAAAACCGCCGGGATGGAGGCGGTCGAGGACGGCTTCTCCGGCATGGCCGAAAGGGGTATGGCCCAGGTCGTGGCCTAAAGCGATGGCTTCGGTCAGATCCTCATTTAAGTGCAAAGCCTTGGCAATCGTACGGGCAATCTGGGCAACTTCAAGAGTGTGGGTCAGACGGGTGCGGTAATGGTCACCGCTGGGGGCCAGAAAAACCTGGGTTTTATACTTTAGGCGCCGAAAAGCTTTGCAGTGGATGATGCGGTCGCGGTCGTGCTGGTAAGACATGCGGTAGTTGCACTCTACTTCAGGCACTCTCCGGCCGCGTGAGTCGGCGCTGAAAGCGGCGAAAGGAGCCAGAAGGCTCCTTTCCCGTTGTTCCAGTTCCCGGCGGACACTGTTTTGGGTTGCTTCAGCGTTCATCGACCTGTTTAAAAACCTGGTTAAATTCTCCGGTATAGAGAGCCCGGGGGCGAAAAATACGGTTATTTTGCATATACTCCAGAACCCGAGCCGTCCAGCCCGCAACCCGGCTGACGGCAAAGAGGGGGGTAAACATAGCAGGGTCAATACCTAGGCGGGTGTAGACAACTCCAGAGTAGTAATCGACATTGGGAAAGATCTTCTTCTCTTGATCCAGAGAACTGACAACCTGTTGCTCAAGATGTTCGGCCGTACTGATCAGGTTTTGGATCTCAGGTTTACAGCCAAGACAGCGGAATTTGGCGAGCGGCCCTAAAATCCGCGCCCGGGGGTCATAGGTTTTGTAGACGCGGTGGCCGAAACCGGGAATTTTTTTCTTCTTTGCCAATGATTGTTTGACCCAGGTTTCAACGTTATCAGGGCTGCCGACATCGCGCAAAGTGTCTAAAACTCGTTCGTTAGCCCCTCCATGCAGAGGGCCGTTGAGGGCGGCAATGCCGGAGCCGACCGAGAAATAGATGTCGGACATGGTCGAGGCGACCACCATGGCGGCGAAGGTGCTGGCATTCATGCCGTGGTCGGCATGAAGAATCAGAGCCACATCGAGAACCCGTTCCTCGATTGGGGTCGGGCGTCGGCCGTTCATCATATAGTAGAGGTTGGCGGCATGGCTTAAATCATTTAAAGGTTCATAAGGCATCAGGCCGCAGCGTAACCGGGCAATGGCGGCAGTTACCGTCGGAACCCCGGCAATCAGGTGGTAACAGGCCTCTAAGCCGCTGGCATCATCAAGGTTGGAATCTTTCCTTTTGCGGCGTTTTTTCTTTCTTTTGAATTCGTAGATGGCGTGCCGCTCACCGCTGGGCTTGGTTTCCATGCCGATTGAATCTTCGTCGGAGCTGATGGCATGACTTAGATCGGGTTTTGCACTTTCTCGGTCAACGTCGGTAAATTCCTGACGCATGAAGATAGTTCCCATACGCAGGGCCGCCATGGCATTCATCTCTTCGACCGGGAAACTCATCAGAAGGCGCAGAGTTTTGTTCATGTGTCGGTGTTTGATCAGCTTCTGTTCAAACTCTTGCAGTTCGGCTGCGTTCGGCAGGTGACCATGCAGGAGCAGAAAAGAGACCTCCTCATAGGTTGAGTAGGCGCAGAGTTCAAAGATGTCGTAGCCTCGGTAGGAGAGCAAGCCGTCAGTGCCGTTGACATAGCCGACTTTGGATTCGCAAGCGATAGCACCCTCAAGGCCGGGGCCGATATTACAGTCGATTGGCCATTTGGCGGACTTGCCGGTGGTCGGTTGTTTGGTGACAATGCCGATTTCGGCTCGGGCTTTCTCTGCGGCATTGAGTATGAGCTCGGTTATTTCAGTCGACTCTTGATGTCTTTCGCGGTTCATGTTATCTCCTCCTGCAACGTGTTGTTGCTGTTTTTGCCCCGCTCGTCTCTTTTTTGAAAATATAAGAAAAGAGGATAAGAAAGTTTTTGCGATCGGATTTGCTTTAGTTTGCTACGGCCTTTGCCTGTTTTTTACGTCTCTTTTCGGGCTTTTAAGCGGGGGCTCTAAAAGGGCGAGCCGAAAGAGTAAAATATTATATTTTTTAGCTTTTTGTCAAGTAATTATTATTTTTTCAGGGTTTATGGATGCTGTAAATATAGAAAATCTAGGTAAAGAGTATGGTTCGCTCAAGGCTCTCTCTAAAGTTAGTATGACGATTGACGAAGGTGCCTTTTTTGCTCTTTTGGGGCCCAATGGGGCGGGAAAATCAACCTTGATCAATATTTTGGCCGGACTGACACGGGCGACTTCAGGTAAGGCTGCGGTACTCGGTTATGATGTTCGGCGGCAGTGGCGCAAATCCCGTTATAAGCTTGGCGTCGTCCCGCAGGAGCTCGCTTATGATCCTTTTTTTACAGTCAGGGAGATGCTCACTCTACAGTCCGGATATTTTGGTTTGGGGGCTGAAAACCGGCCGTGGCTTGATGAATTAATTGCCGCCTTGGGTCTGGAAGATAAAGTCGATTCGACCATGAATCATCTCTCCGGGGGCATGAAACGGCGGGTGTTGATTGCCCAGGCCCTGGTTCATCGGCCGCCGGTGGTTATTCTTGATGAACCGACAGCCGGGGTCGATGTTGCCTTACGACGTCAGCTCTGGGAATTTATCCGCGCTCTTAACCGAGAAGGGCATACGATTATTTTGACGACTCATTATCTTGAAGAAGCTGAGAGCATGTGTGAACAAATTGCCATCCTTGATCGTGGCAGAGTTGTCGCTCTGGCACCTAAAGATGAACTCTTAAGCCGCTACTCCTGGCGTCATCTGCGTTTGCAGCTGACACCGGAGAGTGCTGTGGTTCTGCCAAGCACTCTGGAACAGAAAAAAGAAGCAGCCCCCCAAGGCGAACTCCTTTTGCGGCTGCATCGGGAACAGGATCACATCGGTGAGGTTTTGGCGGCGCTGGATCAGGCCGGTGTCAAATTCTCCGATTTGCGGATTCATGAACCCGGCTTGACCGAAGTTTACACGGAATTGACGGAGGCTGATAACCATGTTTAATTTATACGGTCTCTATATCCTCTTTGCCCGCGAGGTTTGGCGTTTTCTCAAGGTTTCGATCCAGACGATTTTAACGCCGGTGATAACCGTGCTCTTATATCTGCTGATTTTTTCCTCAATTATCTCCCGTAGCCGGGAGATGTTGCCGGGGGTCAACTATCTGACTTTTTTGATCCCCGGTTTGATGGTCATGGCAATGTTGCAGAACGCTTTTGCCAACAGTTCGTCAAGCCTCTTTCAATCGCGTCTTAACGGTAATGTTATTTTTATGTTATTGGCTCCGATCTCTGATTTTGAACTCTATCTGGCTTTTGTCGGGGCCGCCGTAGTTCGTGGTGTCCTGGTGGGGCTTGGCGTTTGGGCGGCTGCCTGTTTCTTTTCCTGGGTGCCTATACGCCACCCGTTCTACGCTCTGGTCTTGGCTCTTTTCTGCTGTGGTTCGCTCGGCTCTTTAGGTTTGGTGGCGGCGATCATTGCCGATAAATGGGATCACATCTCCGCTTTTCAGAATTTTGTTATTGTCCCCTTCTCTTTCTTGAGCGGCGTCTTTTTTTCGATCTCCGACCTGCCGCTTTTCTGGCAACAGGCATCCTTTTACAACCCCTTTTTCTACTTTGTCGACGGTTTCCGCTACACCTGCCTCGGCGTCTCCGAGGTTTCAGTGTTTACCAGCCTCAGCGTTGGTGCTGGTTTTTTTGCTTTAAGTTCGTTCTGGGCCCTGTGGCTGTTACACAAAGGCTACAATCTGCGAAGTTGATCGCTTGTCTTTGATGCCCTCGTAAAAAGTCACGGGATGGCTAAGTAAAAATTTCGACATACAAGATGTTGTCTTTAAACCGTGAATACCAGTTTATCCCCCTCAACTCCGACCTTTACAACATCTCCCTCTTTTATCTTGTCTCCCATAATCTCATAAGCCAGCTGTGTTTCAAGGTAGTTTTTCAGGGCTCGCTTTAGAGGTCTGGCGCCATAAGCCGGATCGTATCCGGTTTCGGCAATGAAGGTTATGGCGGCGGGCTCAAGTTGCAGTTTGATCTCTTTTTCGGCCAGGCGTTTTTCCAGAAGGGACAGCTGAATTGTGACAATTTTTTCAAGATCATTACGTTTAAGCATGTGAAAAACGATGATATCATCGACCCGGTTGAGAAACTCCGGTCGGAACTGGGTTTTCAGAGCACTCATTACCATCTCGCGCATCGCTTTGAAACTGCTGTCTGATTCTTCTTCCTGAAGATTTTCAAGAATATGATGGCTGCCGATATTGGAGGTCATGATAATCACGGTATTTTTGAAATCAACGACCCGGCCATGGGAATCGGTCAGGCGGCCGTCATCTAAAACTTGTAATAAGACATTGAAGACATCGTGGTGGGCCTTCTCAATTTCGTCGAAAAGAATAACTGAATAGGGTTTACGGCGTACGGCTTCGGTGAGCTGGCCGCCTTCGTCATAACCGATATAGCCGGGAGGCGCGCCAATCAGGCGGGAGACTGTATGTTTTTCCATATATTCCGACATGTCGATGCGGGTCATGCTGTTTTCGTCATCAAAAAGAAACTCCGCCAGAGCCCTTGCGAGTTCAGTTTTGCCGACCCCGGTCGGCCCCAAAAAAATAAAACTGCCGATTGGTTTTTGCGGGTCGTTAATTCCGGCCCGGGCCCGGACTACGGCATCGGCGACCGCCTGGACGGCATCTTCCTGGCCGATGACTCGTTTATGGAGGTGATCGCTCAAATGGATAAGTTTATCGCGTTCGCCCTGGAGCAGTTTGATGATCGGGATCGAGGTCCAGCGGCTGATGATAGCGGCGATATCCTCTTCATCGACGACCTCTTTTAAGAGCCTGCCGCCATCGGCTTGACTTGTTGTAATTGCCTGCTGGGCCGTTTCGCGTCTCTTTTCAAGGGTCGTGAGTCGGTCATATTTGAGTTCGGCCGCTTTGTTGAGGTCGTAGTCACGTTCAGCTTTCTCGATTTCGAGTTTGACCTCTTCAATCTCCTTGCCGATTTCGCGTAAACCAGCGATCTGATCTTTCTCAAGCTGCCAGCGGGCGGTCATGGTTTTACTTTTCACCTGCCAGTCGGCGAGTTCTTTTACAAGTTTTTCGAGGCGTTGCTTTGAGGCTTTGTCTTTCTCTTTCTTTAAGGCTTCGCGCTCAATTTCAAGCTGCATGATTTTTCGGGTTACTTCATCGAGTTCACTCGGCATACTGTCGATCTCGGTGCGCAGGCGGGCCCCGGCTTCATCGACTAAATCGATCGCCTTGTCGGGGAGAAAACGGTCGCTGATATAGCGGTTCGAGAGCACTGCGGCGGCGACTAAGGCCGTATCTTTAATCTGGATGCCGTGATGGACTTCATAACGCTCTTTTAACCCGCGCAAAATCGAGATCGTATCGTTGACTGTCGGCTGGTCGACTAAAACCGGTTGAAAGCGGCGCTCTAAAGCCGCATCTTTTTCAATGTAGAGGCGATATTCGTTCAAGGTTGTGGCTCCGACACAATGGAGCTCACCTCGGGCCAGCATCGGTTTTAAGAGGTTGCCGGCATCCATCGAGCCTTCGGTTTTACCGGCTCCGACGACGGTATGGAGTTCATCGATAAAAAGAATGACATTACCCTGGGCCTCTTTTACCTCTCTGAGGACGGCTTTGAGGCGTTCTTCGAACTCGCCGCGAAATTTGGCCCCGGCAATCAGAGCGCCCATGTCGAGAGAGATCAGGCGTTTGTGTTTTAAACTTTCGGGAACGTCTTGAACAAAAATGCGTTGGGCCAAGCCTTCGACGATGGCGGTTTTGCCGACGCCGGGCTCGCCGATTAAGACCGGATTATTCTTGGTTCGCCGCGAAAGTACCTGAATAACTCGGCGAATTTCATCATCGCGGCCGATAACCGGGTCAAGTTTGTCTTGAGCTGCAGCTTGAGTCAGATCGATACCGTATTTTTCAAGAGCCTGATAGGTCTCTTCCGGATTTTGCGAAGTGACGCGCTGGTGGCCGCGAACTTCGGTCAAGACGGTCAGAAGTTTCTCGCGGGTGATGCTGAAATTTTGCAAAAGGGTTGCCAGAGGATCGCCGGAAGCTGAGACGATTGCCAACAGTAGATGTTCGACGCTGACATACTCATCTTTAAATTGTTTGGCTTCATCTTGAGCTTTAACAAAAAACTGACCCAGGCGTGGGCTCATATAGAGTTGCCCGCCGCCGGTTCCGGTAACCGCAGGAATCTTAGCCAACTGCTCTTCCAGAGCTTTTTCGACCGCTGCCGGAGCAATCCCGATCTTCTCGATCAGTCGGGGAACCAGTCCTTCCGGCTGCTGGATTAAAACCAGCGCCAGATGTTCAGCATCAATCTGCTGATGGTGCCGTCGTAAAGCCTGATCCTGAGCTGTCGCCACCGCTTCCTGGGTTTTTTGCGTAAATTTGCTGGTATCCATAATGAGAAACCTCCCTTGTGCAGGATGATCTTTGGGGTGCTTCATTCTGGTTTTAGTGGGTCACCCCGTACACACTGCTATCTTGAGCTGGGAAACGAAGGCATATTGCCGCCTCCCGGCATGCCCTGCATATTCCCCATCCCTGGCATGCCGGGGATTTGCGGCATAACCAGTTTGCGGTAGCCGGATGGGATCTGGAAAAGGTGGTCAGGCTGGTTACTTAAGCGGATATTGCGGTAGTTGACTTCGATTTCAGAGGAGATGATGCGAACCGGCAGTTCCTCTTTTTTAGCGATCCAATAGGTTACTTTTTTGCCATCGTCAACGAGCTCGTATTTGTTGCATTTGATGCCATTTACGGTTTCACTGCCGAGCGGCTTGCCCTCCTTTTTTAGATCCTGACTCCAATCACCTGACATCATTTCCCCTTTCTCTGGGTCGAAAGCCATTTCAAGGTAGCTCTTCTCCTGCGGCATTAGAGTCCAGACGACGCCTTTGTCCGGGCGGTTGATCAATGTGATTTGGCGACCGCCTTGGTTCATTTCATGTCGGCTCAGGTCTCCCTTCATGAAGATTTTACCTTGAGTAACTATCTGACCTCTTGATTTGGTCTCCATGTCGGCGCTAAACTCCGCAGCCTGAAGAACCGGTATAAGGCCGAAACTCAAAAAGAAAAGAGCTGATAGCATAATGGTTGCGACTATTTTTCTTGAGTGCATATTTTTCTCCCGTTCAAATTGTCTCAATGTGGGGACAGCCTTCTAGGAGGCTGATCTCAGCGAATTATATCACCAACTATAAACCCTGAACCACTGATTACGATCCCTTCAGAGTAAGCTTGTTCTACTTCAGTCAGCTTGATTTTGCCTATAGTTTTGTATTTGATTTTCAGGACTTTTCCTGTAGTTGGATCCTTAATGACCTTGCCTTTCCGGGAAATAGTTACGGTTTGGCCCATTTTGAAGCCGGCACTTTTTCCTTTATTCAAAGTAATAGTCTTACCGTCGACGTCGGCAATCACGGCTTTGCCGGACGCCTTAGCGGAAGCCGCAGCGGGTTTGCGGCTGCCCGAGGTTTTAAACTCAGTTATATCCATCTTGGCGGCCACCTTTCTTATGGCTTCACGCATGGTTTCGGTAGCTAGCTTTTCATTAAAACTCTCACCTCCGCCAAAGCCGAAT
>DAOVTG010000248.1 GCA_030633185.1 Deltaproteobacteria bacterium | reverse complement strand
GGACTTCAAGTTCACGAGCCACCTCTATGGTCAGCCCGGTGCCTTGATAGTCCTGGTAATCGGGCCGCATGACGACCAGCAGAGAGTTTGAAATGGCGATGGAGAGCAGAGTCTCTTCGTTGAGTCCGGGGTGGGTGTCAACGATGAGAATGTCCAGGTTAAGGGTCTCGATAAGTTCATTAAAACCGTCGCTTAAGAGGTTGATATCATAACCGTCATGCAGTATCCGTGCGATGTCGGCGGCATTGACACTGGAGGGAATAAGATAAAAAGCCCCTTGCTTTGGCAAGCCGAGAGAAGATTGCAGATTATAGGCTGCCTCTTCAATGGCGCACTCTCCCCAGAGATAATGGTTAAGAGAATAGTTGACCCTGTCTTCATCAAGTCCCACAATCACGTGGATGCCGGGAGATTGGACGTCGGTGTCAACAACTCCAACTCGATATCCGTCGGCAACATAGATGGCGGCCAGATTGGCCGCTGTGTTGGATTTTCCGGTTCCTCCGCGAAAGGAATGAATCGATATTATCTTAGCCATAATGATATTATTCCATTATCCTTTGTTTATCTTTAATCGTTGTCTGAGATTATCCGGAACAATATAAATAAATTCTCTTCCCAGTTTGCCTTGATCTAATAATTTTTTTTGGGTCATGTCGAGAAGATCATGTCTTGCGGTCTGATAGGTGACGTTATGACTCCTTTGGTAGTCCCGTATTTTGTAAGTGAATCGTGGGTTTGCCAAGGCATGTCTAAGCAGGGCCATTTGCCGAGGGTTGAGCTGTATCTTGACCGTGCTTTTTCTTAGTAAAATTTTCAGCTTCTGTTTCTCCTGATTTTTGTTCTCCAGATACAGGTAGAGTTGTTCTACTGCTTTATTGATTACGTTAATCTGGTTGCAGATGAAATAGGTCAGGTCATTTTCATCCGTTTCCGTGTAAAGGAAGGATCTTTCGTAATCACTGCGGGATTTTTGGATGATACTCGATATTGAAATAAATTCCATCAGCCAATAGCCTTTGCGGGCTAGAAACCAGTAAAACAGGGCTCTTGAGGTGCGGCCGTTGCCATCGACAAAAGGGTGTATGTAGGCCAGCATAAAATGGATGATAATGGCTTTGATGATGGGATGGATAAAATAGTTTTCTTCGCTGTTGATGAAATCACAAAAAGCTTCCATCCGCTCATTGAGCTCGTCTGCAGGCGGCGGCACAAACAGAATATTTTGTTGCAGTCTGTCGATAATCTGGATCTGATCTTCCCGGCTTCTGAATTTTCCGGCGTCTTCAGGGCTGTCCAGGGTTTTTTTGGTAATGATTTTGTGTAATTCAAAAATCATTGGGACATTGAGTCTCTCATTCTTGTATTCGCTGATGAATTTCATCGCATTGTAATTATTAAAAATCATCTGTTCGCTTCGGGTTCGAGGGTCGCGATCCTGGCGAATCATCTCTTTGGCCACTTTTCGGGTTGTATCAGCGCCTTCCAACTGACTCGACGATATCGCCTCTTCGATTAATGATCTGACCAGATAGGTTGTTTTGTCCTGTTTGTTGAGTTGGACGGGTGTCTTAATCGTGCCAGTAGTCTGCATGTCCAGCTCATGTAATAATTTTTGTATGGTATCGGGAATACAGAAACAGAAATTTTTTTTATTGATGCTTAGCAAAGGGATTCGTGTGCTTGTAAGTTTACGCCCAAGTTTGGTCGCGAACCACCAAAGTTCAGAACTTAAATTTCCAGGTGGGCTGAGGTGGCGCAGTTTATCCCAATGCAGATACCTGCCTTTACTATCAACAGGTTTGATCTGCTGATTGAAGGCCTCTTCCTGGGCTTTGTTCAACGTCGAAATGATAGTTGAAAAATTTATGTTTTCCGGTGGATCTATTGGTACCTTCATGCCGGCTCCAAACTTAATGCACTCGTAAAAACTCTGTAATCCTCTTAAATCGTCATTCCGGCGAAAGCCGGAATCCAGTAAATTCAACAACTTCTGGATACCGGATCAAGTCCGGTATGACGGTTTTGGGACTTTTTACGAGTGCATCAAACTTAACTACTAATTATAAAAAAATAGTAGTTAAGTTTGCGGGTAAAGTCAAGCAGGCTTTTACCTGTTAAGGTTCCCACTATAAAGCCACAACAAATGGCGGCGACCATTGCTTCGCTCCCATAAACGGGGTCACACCCCAAGAGTGCTTCCTCGCTGTCGCTCACAGCGAAGCCTGGGGTGCTGGCGCACCTTGTACCAGCAATGACCCCAATCCCGGCAGTTTGCTTATGCAGGATTTTATTTCCCAACAGCCCGTGTAGCGGCGGTCAGGGCGCCTTCGAGGTAGCCGCCGTGTTGGTTGGCGGTTTCGGTGCCGGCAAAATGGATGATATTATCCCAGAAGGAGGTTTGGTTGGCCGGAGGGTGATAGAGGGGGTGTTCATACATCGGGGGTTGGTCAAGTTGAGTGGCGGTAAATTTCTCACGGGCCCAATCCGTATAGTAGAGAATTGTCGGCTGGGCCGCCGCCGGCCCGTAAATGAGGGCCAGTTGAGAGAGAATTGCTTCGCTCAAAAGTGCTTGATTATTGCGTTGGGCTGCCGGAATTCCGACAAATCCGGTCAGTCCGTAAGGGCCTTGTTCATGGTTGGAGGCGTCATGGAGTTCTCCCATGGGCCCGCGTTGGCTGAAAGCCTGGCCCGAGAGGTTTGTTTGGCGCCAGAAAGGTTCTTCGTAGAGAGTGGTAACTTTCGCCTGGCCCGCCATCCAGGTGCCGATTCTCAGCATTGCCTGAGTCAGGTTTGCGGGGAGATCAGGGTGAAAAAGAATGGTTGAGGCAACCAGTCGCGGGGGCAGAGCGAGAATTACTTTTTTGGCCTTAAATTGAACCCAGGGATCTTTTTCCAGTTCGCCGACGCTAACCAGAGCTTCACGGCCCCTTTTTTCGATATTGCAGACCGGATGATTAAGGCGGATAGCTTTTTCGGGAATCTCTTCGCAGAGTTTTGTGATCAGCGCCATCATGCCGCCACTCAGTCGCCATGAGAGGGGCTCCGTAGCGTAACCGCTGACCGTTTGCACGGCTCCGTTGGCGCTTTGAAAACGACCCAGACCTTCTTCAAATTGGCGATAACCTTTCAGGCCCAGTGTTTGAATAAGCTGTGCCATTTTTGGGTGAATCGCGGGCCAGTACCAGGAGGGGCCGAGGTCGGAAAAGAATCCCTGATGTTCAGGGCTCAAAATCCGGCCGCCGAGACGCTCACGGGCTTCGAGGACGACAAAAGATTCATCTCTTCGGGCCAAAAGGTAAGCTGCATAGATACCGCTGAGGCCGCCTCCGATAATTAGAGTATCAATGGTTTCTGTGGACATGTTTAAATCCCGTTAAGTTTTTTTAAGAGAGTTGCCGGTCAGCTCGTAACATCTCGATGATATTCATAAGAGGATACATATCAAACAAATCGCGTCTTAGACAGGAAAAATTAAAATTTTTGAAAAAAACTGGACGCAGATTGATTCATTATATGAAATATCCAAAGCCTGGAAAGCCGATTGACAAAAGTGACACTGATAGATTAGTATGCTCGATTGTCGGCGGGGTTTGAACGACTTTAGTACAACTCTTCATCTCTT
>DAOVTG010000247.1 GCA_030633185.1 Deltaproteobacteria bacterium | reverse complement strand
TTGGCGCAAATGGCGGCCGATTGATCTCTGTAATCTCGCTTTTGGTCAGGGGGTATCGGTGACCTCGGTTCAGCTGGTGGCGGCCTATGCGGCTTTAGCCAACGGTGGTTATCGGGTGACGCCGCACCTGGTCAAAAAGATTGTCAATGGGACTGGTTGGACGGTCTATGAGCATTCGGCCAAAAAATCTTCACTGCGAGCTTGTCGAGCCGGGGTGGCCCGACAGGTCGATCGAGCTCTGGCTCTGGTCGTAGAGGATGACGGCACCGCGCCCGAAGCCCGGATTCCCGGTTTCAGGGTGGCCGGAAAAACCGGGACTGCGCAAAAATTTGATTTTACTGAGAATAGTTATTCTCATAGAAATTATTGGGCGTCATTTGTCGGTTATGTTGATCCGCCAGCCGGTCAGTCACGTAAGATTGTTTACGTAATGGTTGATGAACCACGGAGCTCAATGTATGGCGGGGTGGTTGCCGCGCCAGCCTTTCAGCGGATCAACCGTCGCTTGGTAAATTATCTAAATTATGCCTCTAAGGCCGAATTTGTCAACCTCGTCATGCCGGAACCGGAGTCAGATATTGGTCATATGGCAGAGGAAGGTGGCAGTGAAAAAGCCGACAATCTGCTGCAAACCGCAACCGTGATGCCTGATTTTACCGGCCAGACGATTCGTGAAGCGTTAGTTTCGATCGGCAACTATCGTCGCAGTGTCAAAATTTCCGGTCAGGGACGGATCGTGGCCCAAAAACCATTGCCTGGAACTATGTTGAAGCCCGGGCTTGATTTTGTTTTTAGTTTAAGTAGTGAGATCTAGTAGTGAGATCTGGAATGAGTGAGAAAAGATGTCATTACTGGAAACTCGGACAATTGGCCGACCTGTTCTGGGTCAAAGCCCTGCCGAGTTGTCAAGAGCTTGATCTTGATCGTGATCTGACCGGGATTACGACAGATAGCCGCAGTCTGTGTCCGGGTGAACTTTTTGTCGCCCTGCGGGGTGAGAATTTTGACGGCCATGATTTTATTGACCAGGCGATTGCCAAAGGGGCCGCGGCAGTGGTCGTTGAAGAGGGCTTCGGCAGTCTCTTAGATTTGGTTCAGCGTTATCCGCAGACTCTTTTTTTACCGGTTAGAGAAGGCCTTGAAGCTTTGGCGAGTTTGGCCCGGGCTCGTCTTGAGCGGATCGTTCCGGTAGTGATGGCCGTGACCGGTTCCAATGGAAAAACGACAACCAAGGAGATGTTGGCCCAGCTTCTGGCCCCTCATTTTTGCGTCCATAAAACCGCCGGCAACTTTAATAACCGGATCGGTTTGCCCCTGACGATTTTTGCGATGCCCGACGATTGTCAGGTGGTGGTGCTGGAGATGGGCATGAATGAGCCGGGTGAAATTGCCTCTCTGGCGGCGATAGCAAAGCCCGATTATGCCATTATAACCAATGTTGCCGCAGCTCACCTTCAAGGCTTAGGGTCGATGGAAGCGGTGGCTCGGGCCAAATGTGAAGTGATCGGGGAGGTTAAACCGGGTGGTTTGGTGGTCTATAATGTTGATGATCCTTATCTCGCAAAACTGGTTCCGGTTGCCGTAAAAGAGCGTCTGCCGGATGAGATTGGGCTTTTGCCGGTCTCCTGGCATGGAGCGGCTCAGACCCCGGTGAAAGCTTCGGAAATCTGGTTGACCCCGGAAGGTTTAAGCTTTGTTTTTACAAAGGGCAGCGAAAAAGCGACCATTAAACTTCCTTGTTGGGGCCGTCATAATGTAATGAATGCGGCCCTGGCAGCGGCCGCTGGCACCTGTTTGGCAGGGGTGACACCGGCTTTGGTTGCTGAGGCTTTGCAGAACTTTCGGAACCCGGCTGGTCGTCTTGAAAAATATAAACTCGGCAAAGGGGCGGGAGTTTTACTGCATGATGCCTACAATGCCAACCCGGAGTCGATGGAAGCGGCCTTGACCGCTGTTGCTGAACGGCGGGAAAAGCGTTTTTTAGCATTGGTTTTAGGTGATATGAATGAGTTGGGTCAAGAGAGCGTTGCCCTGCATCAGCGTCTCGGGCGGCGGGTGGCTGAGTTAAGGCCTGATCTTTTGGTCGGTTTGGGTAACTCCATTAAAGATCTGGCCGCAGCCGCCGAGGCTGCCGGTTTTCCGGCAGAGCGAATCTTTATTTTCCCGTTGGGGGCTCACTCCAAGGTTTTTAAATTGTTACAACAACGTCTGCCAGCTGAACCTCTGGTGTTGGTCAAGGGCTCTCGGGCTCTGGCACTGGAAAAGATTATTGATCCTCTGTTAAACTATTTTGAGGCGGTCTGATGCTCTATCATATTCTTTATCCACTGCACCATTTCTGGTCCGGTTTTAATGTCTTTCGCTACATTACTTTCCGAGCCATCTATGCCGCTCTGACAGCCCTGTTTATCGCCTTTTATCTGGGGCCCAAGGTTATTGCCTGGCTCCAGGATTTACAGATCGGCCAGGTAGTGCGTGAAGATGGACCACAAAGCCATCAGGTCAAGTCGGGAACCCCGACCATGGGTGGGGTCTTGATCATCTTTTCAGTTTCAGTCGCGACCCTGCTCTGGGCCGATCTTACTGAAATTTATGTCTGGTTGGTGCTGGCCGTGGTCTTAGGCTTTGGGGCCATCGGTTTTGTCGATGATTACCGGAAAATTGTCAAAGCCAATTCGACCGGCCTCACAGCTCGTCAAAAACTGGCGGCTCAATTTGTTATAGCTTCGGTTTTTGCGTTTATGGTCTACCTCTTGCCGGGTTACTCAACTGAGTTGACGATACCCTTCTTCAAACGTCTTTCACCTGATTTAGGGATTTTTTATATTCCTTTCATAGCGATTGTTGTGGTCGGAACTTCAAATGCGGTCAATCTGACTGATGGTTTAGACGGTCTTGCAACTGGGCCCTCACTGGTCGCTTTTGCCGTCTATATGATCTTTTGCTATGTGGCGGGCCATCGTTTGTTGGCTGAATATTTGCAGATTCAGTACATCGTCGGGGTCGGCGAGACCGCAGTTTTCTGTGGTGCGATGATCGGTGCGGCTTTAGGTTTTCTCTGGTTTAACACTTATCCCGCGGCGATTTTTATGGGTGATGTTGGTTCCCTGGCTTTAGGTGCCGGTCTTGGCGCGGTGGCGGTGGTCACCAAGCAGGAAATCCTGCTTTTTCTGGTTGGCGGAATTTTTGTTCTGGAGACTTTGTCAGTAATAATTCAGGTGGCCTCTTTTAAGTTGACCGGCAAACGGGTCTTCCGCATGGCTCCCTTGCACCACCATTTTGAACTGAAAGGCTGGGCTGAACCCAAGGTTATTGTCAGGTTCTGGATTATTGCCCTGATTCTCGCTCTTTTTGCATTAAGTACATTAAAACTAAGATAGATATTAAAGGTAACTATTCAGTTACTACTCACAAACTGACGGAATTGGGGTCATTGCTGGCACAAGGTGCGTCAGCACCCCAGCTTTGACCCCGTTTATGGGAGCGAAGCAATGTTGATGGCGTCGTAAAAAGTCCGATCTACTGCGCTGTTGTGGTTTTTCAGGCACTCGACATACTACATGTATGGTCTCGCGCCTGAAAAACCACAACATCTTGTATATCGAAATTTTTACTTAGCCATCCCGTGACTTT
>DAOVTG010000126.1 GCA_030633185.1 Deltaproteobacteria bacterium | reverse complement strand
TACGTCATCCTTGACCGGGCTCTGCCCCATATCGGCGACGGCCTTAAACCGGTTCAGCGGCGAATTATCTACGCCATGTCGGAACTGGGGTTGAAAGCCGGAGCCAAGTACAAGAAATCGGCCCGAACGGTGGGTGATGTTTTAGGCAAATTCCACCCCCACGGTGACTCCGCCTGCTACGAAGCCATGGTTCTGATGGCCCAGCCCTTCACCTACCGTTATCCTCTGGTTGACGGTCAGGGTAACTGGGGGGCGCCGGACGACCCGAAATCTTTCGCCGCCATGCGTTACACTGAATCTCGGCTCTCGGCTTACGCTGAACTACTTTTAAGTGAACTGGCCCAGGGCACGGTTGACTGGGGCGACAATTTTGACAGCACCTTGAAAGAACCTAAACTTTTACCGGCCCGACTGCCCAATATCCTCTTAAATGGCAGTACCGGAATCGCCGTCGGCATGGCCACCGACATTCCCCCGCACAATTTAAGAGAAGTTGCTAAAGCCTGCATCCACCTGCTCGACCACCCTGAAGCAACCACCGCCGAACTTTGTAAATTCATCAAGGGTCCTGATTTCCCTTCTCAAGCTGAGATCATCACCCCCCGCCAAGAGCTTATAAAACTCTACGAGAGGGGTAACGGCACCTTGAAGATGCGGGCCGTCTACCAGAAAGAGGATAACGATATCGTCATCACGGCCCTGCCCCACCAGGTTTCGGGAGCCCGGGTCATGGAACAAATCGCGGCGCAGATGCAGGCAAAAAAACTGCCCTTAGTGGCCGATTTAAGAGATGAATCAGACCACGAAGAACCGGTTCGCCTAGTCATCATTCCGCGCTCAAATCGAGTTGACTGTGAGCTTTTGATGGCCCACCTTTTTGCGACCACCGACCTTGAGAAAAACTACCGGGTCAATCTTAACCTGATTGGCTTGAACGGTAGGCCCCGCGTCATGGAACTCTCCGAAATACTCCGTGAATGGCTGACCTTCCGTACCGAAGTTGTGCGCCGTCGACTTGATTTTCGCCTGGAAAAAATCCTGTCTCGCCTGCATATCTTGGCCGGTTTACTGATCGCCTTTCTTAATATCGATGAAATCATTGCCATTATTCGCAATAATGACCGGCCCAAACCCATCCTCATTAAACGTTTCAGTTTAACTGAAATACAGGCTGAAGCAATTTTAGAGCTCAAGCTGCGTCATCTGGCCAAACTTGAAGAATTCAAAATCAGGGGGGAAGAGAAGGAACTGGACGAAGAACGCAAACTTCTGGAGGAACTCCTGGGCTCGAGCCGCAAACTCAAAAGCCTGATCCGTAAAGAGATTATAGCCGATGCCAAACGCTATGGTGATCCGCGCCGCTCGCCAACCGTCATCCGCAGTGAGGCCCAGGCTCTAAATTCAACCGACCTGCTGCCAAATGAAGCTATTACGGTCATCCTCTCCGACAAAGGCTGGGTCAGGGCCGCCAAAGGACACGATATCGACCCGCAAAAGATCAACTACCGAGCCGGAGACAGTTTTAAAACAGCCGTCCCGGGACGCAGTAATCAACCCGTCATTTTTCTGGCTGCCAATGGCCGCTGTTATACTCTTGGAGCCCACACCCTGCCTTCAGCCCGAAGTCACGGCGAACCTTTAAGCGGGCGCCTGCAACTGGAAAACGACAGCCCCATCGAACACCTGTTGATGGGAGAAGAGTCCGAACTCTTCTTGCTGGCCTCCAATAACGGTTATGGTTTTATTACCAATTTAGGTGAATTTTTAAGCAAAAACCGAAACGGTAAAGCCGTCCTCACACTCCCCCACACAGCCCTGCCGCTACCGCCTTTACGTTTAAAAAATCTGCAGGAAGAACAACTGGTCGCCCTGAGCAGCAGCGGCCGCATGCTGATTTTCCCGCTCACCCAACTGCCTCTCATGGCCCGGGGCAAAGGTAATAAAATCATCAATCTTAATCCCGGACGCAACCAACATGAAACGGAAATCTTGAAAACCACGGTTATTCTGCCAGCCCATGCCTCCTTAAAGATTCACGCCGGGCGCCGCCATTTAACCCTTAAGAATGAGAGTCTCAAAGACTACTACGGTAGCCGCGGCCGCCGCGGCCAAATGCTGCCCCGCGGCCTGCAAAAAGCCGAGCGCCTCGAAATTATCGAAAAAACCGGCTAGGAGGCCGAGAATAAGGTTTTTAGATATCGATTTTTACCTGATATGCGGGAGTTTTTTCTTCATTATGCCATGATTTTCTCTAATCTGCCAGATTCCGAACGTACTACTCCCTTGAAAACAGCCCTCATTATCTTTTTTATGTTGTGAACTGTGCATACAGGGGAAAATTCACCACTTGTTTTTTCATGCCCCCTGACACTGAATCCACGAAAGCCAGTATTTTTATTCTAATAAATGGCGGCCCACCTTAATGTCCATCGTCCAGAATTTGGGAATGGTTACGTTTGGCAGTAGAATCCAATTAATTCCAACTTTAATGTTTCCGAGTAGGTCGATGCTGGTCTGCCGGAACGAAGAAAGATGATCTGCAACATCTCCGGTATCGGCCATGTGCCAGCGAATAGTTCGTGAAGAGATATTTGTGTTTTGGGCTACATTTATTACCTCTGTAAGATCGTGACTTGACGTGGACAATTAAACGGTCGTGTTTTCTATGTAGTGGTGCAAAGCTGTTTCTTTCACTCTTGCAATTCTGATAAATTAACTATACAGTTAATTGAATAAGTGAAAGGGGGCCCTGATTTGGAGGAAGTTATTCTATAATGTGCGGTATTCACGGTATAATCTCAGCCCGCCTGGGGACTGGTGCAATCGGGCGTAAACTGGCCTTGATGGGTTCGGTTCAAGCCCATCGCGGGCCTGATGATGAGCGTTGCGAGGTCTATGAGTGCGGCCCGCGAAAGGTTGGTTTTGGTTTTGTCCGTCTCGCGATTTTAGATCTTGAAACCGGTATGCAGCCGGTACGTTCGGTTATTGATCGGGCGGCCTTGATCTGCAATGGCCAAATCTACAACTACCTGGAGCTCAAAAACGGCCTTGACGAGGTTGAATGGTTGACGAAAGGCGATGCCGAGGTCGCTTTACAGATGTTGCGGCGTTTTGGGCCAGAAGCCGCATTGAATGCTTTTAATGGCATGTACGCCGGGGCTTTTTTTGACCCCGGAAAACGGCAGATACTGCTTTTTCGTGATCGTTTCGGCATCAAACCACTATATTATCGTGAGCTGGACGGTGATTTTCTGTTCGCTTCAGAAATCAAGCCTCTGTTACAGGCCGGGGGTCTTACCGAGATCAGGGAAGAGGCTTTTCCGACACTTTTCACCTATCGGTATCTGCCGGGTGAAGAGACTGTTTTTGCCGGGATCAAGCGTCTGCCGCCGGGCTCTTTTTTACTTTATGATCTGACTACCGGGAGCTATAAAATTGAATCATATTGGCAGAACCGCTTTCCGCCAATTATTGGAAAACCTGAAAAGATCTCCCTGGTCGATGCCGAGGAGAAATTTTATGAACTTTTTTGTGACGCCGTACATCTGCGTTTACGTTCCGATGTCGAGGTCGGTAGTTTTTTAAGCGGCGGCATTGATTCATGTGCCGTCTCTGCGGCGGCTGCCGAAAAACAGCCGGAGCTTGCTCTCTTTACAATTGCCTTTAAAGAGCCGGCTTACAATGAGTTGCCTGAGGTTCAGAATTTTCTCGCCGCCGGCGGAGAGCGCTTCAGAAAAGCGAAGCATCATGTGGCTTTTTGTCAGAAGAGTATGCTGGCGGAACTTCCTGAGTTGGTGAGGGCCCTTGAGGAGCCGATTTTTCTCGGTGCCGTCCTGCCTACCGACCAAGTCTGTCGGATAGCTGCTCAACGAGTGAAAACCGTCCTTACCGGTGAGGGGGCGGATGAAATTTTTGCCGGGTACCGTAAATTTCTTATCGAAATGGCGGCTCTTGAATATCTTAAGTCAGATCGTTCGGGTCGCCGTGAGCTTGAGCATAGTTACCCGGAACTGCGAAATTATATCGAGTTGCGGGCTGTCGATCCCTTGCAACGCTATATTCAAAGTGAAACGCTTTTTACAAAACTTGAGTTGTCACGTCTCCTGGGGTATAAAGATATCGAGGTGGCGGGCTTGTCGGAACTTAAAGCGGCGCCGCTACTTGATGGTCGGGAACATCCATTGAATGCCGCCCTGGCGGTTGAGAGTCGTTGCCGGTTGCCCGATTATGTTATCTTAAGGCTTGATAAGCTGTCGATGCGTCATTCACTGGAGACGCGAACCCCGTTTTTGGACTATCGTCTGGCCGAGTTTGCGGCCCGCTTGCCAGTTGAATATAAAATTGACCTCTCTCAAGGACGGGAAAAATATATTTGTCGCCGCACTTTTTCCCGTTACAAATTGTTGGATGAGCGAAGTGCTTGGCGGCGGAAGCAGCCCTTTACCAGTCCCTTGGCAACTTGGCTTGGTGATCAGAAAACTTGGCCGGAGGTCGTTTCTGAGGCTTTGTCCGGCGGCATGATCAAACGGCATGGGGTACTCGATCCGAAGATGGTTAAAGAGTTGATGACCCAGGTCACAACCGCCGGGGTTGGTCCGGCGACCCTGGTTTCAGGAGCTGACCGTCTCTTTGCGGTTTTAGTCTTTACTTTGTGGTATGAGGAATTTTGTTGTGGCTGAAAGTTGTTTTCCAGGCTTGATTGATCTTGAAAAAGAGTATACCGAAAAACTCTTTAGTCAGCTTTCGCAGGCCCTGGTTCCCGGGCCTTTAACCTATGGATTTGAATACGAATTTTTGCCGACTCGCAAATTGACTCCGGCTAAAGTTGAAGAACTCAGTTCGGTTTTACCGAAACTCGGTTTCAAACGCCTGGTCGACGGTAGTTTCAAGGCTATCAACGGGCTTCATATAACTTTTGAGCCGGGTGGTCAGTTGGAGTATGGTTCACCACCTCTTTTTGGAGCTGATGAAGAAGGTTTTACCGACCTCCTGGATCATATTGCCGTGACCAATCAAGCCCTTGAGGAGCTTTGCGGGGTTAGATATCAGGCTCTTGATTATCGCCCCGGTCGGGCTTTGGCGCCGCTTTGTCTTAACGGTCGGCGCTACCGAGAGATGCACTCTCTGTTTACCGATAACGGCGGTCGCGGTCGCGAGATGATGAAGGGCACGGCCTCGATTCATCTTCATGTCCGACTACGTTCGTCAAGTGAAATGGTGCCGCTTTTTCGGCTTTTGCAAAAACTTTCAACTGATTCCGATTTTGCCATGTCAGCCGCGCGCCGGACCATCTGGGATGAGACAGAATCCAGTCGTTGCCGGCTGCCTGAGATCGAGGAAATCAAAAATGAAAAAGCGTTACTGGCTCACCTGGTCAGATATTCCCTGAGGGCTATAGACTTAAGTCGGCGGGTTCCTTTTTACGAACTTAAGAGAACTTCGTTTGCCGATTTTTTGGTTCATATGACAACCATTTTTACAGATGTACGTCTCAATCTCAAGGGCCCGACTTTTGAATTACGAACCACGGACAGCATGCCGGCCAAAGATTTTGTAAAGCGCTGGCGGCGTTTTGTTGAAAAAGTAGAACAAACAATTTAAGAACTTGGAGGAAGAAATGGTGGAAATTATTATCTACAGTACTCAGGTCTGTCCCTACTGTGTTAAGGCTAAACAGTTATTATCAAATAAAGGGGCTGC
The DNA here is from genome assembly GCA_030633185.1 of Deltaproteobacteria bacterium. Classification (GTDB taxonomy): domain Bacteria; phylum Desulfobacterota; class Anaeroferrophillalia; order Anaeroferrophillales; family Tharpellaceae; genus Tharpella. The sequence goes on along the minus strand of DAOVTG010000126.1, from coordinate 1,467 downwards.
TTTAAAAGAGATCGATATCAGTCGTGATCCGGCCCTGGTTGAAGAGGCCCGGAGCCGCAGCGGCGGGCGTAAAACCGTGCCCCAGATCTTTATCGGTGATCTTCATGTTGGTGGTTGTGACGAACTTTATGCTCTTGATGCTGCGGGCAAACTTGATGAGTTATTGAAGTAGCCGAACAAAAGTTCTAATTTTTCATGACAGCCTAAAAGCAGTGAGGTGATTATGAGCAGAAGATTTCTTTTTATATCTATGGTTTTGCTTGTTATGTTTTTGTCTGGAAGTGTCATGGCGGGAAGTAGCAATGATATTGATAAAACCGTCCGAAAAATGAGGGGAGAAGCAAGATCCTTAGCAAATAAGGCAAGAATTACCGAATCGGTTGATATTTATTTAAAAATATCTGATATTTATGAGAAATTAATCGCTGAATATCCAGGAAACGAAGGTTATGAGAAGAATTATAAACATTATTTAAATCAAACCGGGCAAGTTCAATTGAAATATGCCAAAAAAATGTATAAAGCTAAAAAATTTGATATTTCGGCAAAGTATTACTATCTAGCTGTAGAAGCCTTCAAATCTGCTCTAAAAAAAATACCTAATGATAAAACGTTTCAGCAAAATATTAAATATGGTTTATATTATGGTGGCGTAGCCGGCTTTACGCAAGCCTTGGAGAATCACCAATCCGCGCCGGATTTTTCTTTTGAAACTATCGGTGGTGGGAAAATAAACCTGAAGGATTTAAGGGGTAATCCGGTTATTTTAAATTTCTGGGCCGCCTGGTGTCCGGAAAGTAGAAAAAGTATTATTACATTGACGGAAATTTATAAAAAATATAGCTCAAAAGGTTTGAAAATAATTTGTCTATCGATGGATAGATTAGCAGATTGGAGAAAAGGCGGATCGGATAAAAAAGCCGAAGAGCTAACCAGAAAACTGCCATTAATATCCGGATGGGTTACAGACGAGCTCTACTACAAATACGGCAGCTTTAATTCTGTACCGACAGTCATTCTTCTAGACAAGGAGCTGAAAATTGTAAGAAAAATTCCTTCCGAAGATCGGACAGTTGAAAAAATGTCATTCGCAATAGAAAAATTACTGTAACTGCCCGGCTGCAGGGTGTTACGATGAATGTTTAGTTGGCTGTTTGGTTGGAAGTTGAGATTGGCATCGGCAATATCTCATCGTTTTGCTTTTTTATCGGTGGCTGTCCCCGATTTTCTGTGCGATTTTCTGGGAGGATCACGTAGAGATGCCGGTGAGGCCATTGGGAAAAGCGGAGATGAAGGAATTGACGGTATCATTAAAGAAGACCGCCTCGGTTTAGACATTATCTATATCCAAGCAAAAAAATGGGAAAACACTGTCACCCGTCCTGAAATTCAAAAATTTGCAGGGGCATTGCAAGGCAAAAGAGCCAAAAAAGGTATATTTATAACAACTTCTGAGTTTTCTAAAGG
>DAOVTG010000053.1 GCA_030633185.1 Deltaproteobacteria bacterium | reverse complement strand
AAAGTGAAGAAAGATATAAGGGAATCATGGAAAGTACGGCAAGTTGTATAGCCGTTTATAAGCCAATTGATGAAGGGCAAAATTTTATCTTTGTTGAATTCAACCTTATGGCGGAAAAGCTTGATAATATTGCAAAAGAAGAAGTGATTGGAAAAAAAGTGACCGAAGTATTCCCAGGAATCGCGGACTTTGGACTTTTTAAGGTTTTTCAGGATGTCTGGAAATCTGGAAACCCAGAATCCTTGCCGATTTCGATTTACCGAGACGATAGGGTTCAGGGATACAGGGAAAATTACGTTTATAAATTGTCGTCGGGAGAAATAGTTGCTGTCTACAAAGATCTCACCGAAAACAAACTGGCGGAAGATCAGTTAAAGAAAAGTGAAGAAAAATATCGTTTAATGATGGAAGCGATGAGTGATCCAGTCTATATCTGCTCCCATAATTATCGGGTGGAATACATGAACCCGGCCATGATCAAAAGAACCGGACGCGATGCTACGGGGGAACGTTGTTTCAAAGCTATCCATGATTTTAACGAAAAATGTCCATGGTGTGTTGATAAGAGTAAAACTAATGGTGAATATTTCGAGTCGGATGTAGTCAGCCCTAAGGATAACCATTCATATTTGATTTCCCATTCACCTATAGTCAGCAGCGATGGCACCACCTCAAATTTGACAATTTTCAGAGATACTACTGAGCTTAAAGAAACGAAAGATCAACTTCAGCAAGCTCAAAAAATGGAGGCGATCGGCACTCTGGCGGGAGGTATAGCCCACGATTTCAACAATATCCTGACCGTGATCAGGGGCCATGCTCAGTTGGGAATGATGCAGACAACGGAAGAAAACCCGTTGTGGGACGATCTGGCAGAAATTGAAGCAGCTGGAGACCGAGCCAGTAAGCTCACTCGTCAATTGCTGGCTTTCAGCCGTAAGCAGGCCATTAAACCCGAGATGGTCCAGATCAACTATCTTATAAATGACTTGGGAAAAATGTTGAAACGACTGGTAGGAGAGGACGTCAACTTAAAAACTAACCTTGATGAAAAGCTTTCACCGATATTAGCTGATACCGGTCAATTTGAGCAAATCATTATCAATCTGGTTGTCAATGCTGCCGATGCAATCAAAGACCAACCTCTCGCTTCAGGTCGAAATATCTCCATTTCAACCTCTGAAGTAATTCTCGATAATGTCTTTGTCGAGTCCCACGCAGGTAGCAATCTTGGATGGCATCTAGTGCTTGAAATTGCTGATAATGGTTGTGGGATTCCCAAAGAGGTAATGGAACATATTTTCGAGCCCTTTTATACGACTAAAGAGGCGGGCAAGGGTACCGGTCTCGGTCTTTCAACCGTATATGGTATCGTCAAACAAAACAATGCCAGTATCTATGTTGAAAGTGAACCAAGCCAGGGAACCATATTCAAAGTTTATTGGCCATGTGTCAAAAAGGAGGCCCCAAAAGTCATAAAACCCAAAGACCCGGAATGTGTGACCGGGGGCGACGAGGTGATACTGCTGGTAGAGGATGAAAAGTCAACCAGGAATTTAGGCCGGAAAATATTACAAAAGGTTGGTTATACCGTAATCGAAGCAGAGAATGGGTTGGTTGCTTTGGAAAAAGTCAAAGAGTTACAAGGCTCTATTGATCTGATTTTTTCGGATGTCGTGATGCCGGTAATGGGTGGTAAGGAGTTAAGTGAAAAGTTATCGACTATCTACCCACAGATAACATTTTTATTCACGTCAGGTTATTTAAGTGAGCGTGTTGACCGTGACGACGAGGTATTCGATGATGAGAGATTTGTCGATAAACCGTACGATGTGCCGGAATTGCTGAGCAAAATCCGTCGACTTTTGGATAATCGGTAAGAATGAGTCTTCAAGATGTGTAGAGAAATTAAGGTTGGCAAAGAACATCTGCTACTATCTTCCGGTAACGGACAAACTCAATCACCGCAGCAGATCAGCGAAGCTGTTTTCCCTGTAAGCACCAGCAGAAACAGTTTCCGCAACCCTGATGGCGTTGAAAAAAGTCCGATCTACTGCGCTGTTGTGGTTTTTCAGGCACTCGACATACTAAATGTATGGTCTCGCGCCTGAAAAACCACAACATCTTGTATATCGAAATTTTTACTTAGCCATCCCGTGACTTTTTACGAGGGCATCAACCCTGGAGCGTTGAAACGCCAACTCGATCTCCCTTGCGAAAGCGTTTTGAACCGTTGGGATCCTCGATTACGCCCATTACCTCTTGAGCCCACCTGAAAAACTTCAATTGGTTGAAGATCTGTGGGACGATTTAGCCGCCACCCCATCAGCAGTTCCTGTGCCTGAGTGGCAAAAAAAAGAGTTGGCAAGGCGAAAATCCAATCTAGTGAAGAACTCGACATCTGCTCTTTCATGGGATGAAGTTAAACGTCAAGTTCGCAGTTACCATGGCAGTTGATTTAATAATACTCCAGAGGTCGAACATGACGTCAAAGAAGCATATTCTTGGTGTGAGGATCGCCGTCCTGGTTTGGGAGAAGAATTTCTGTCTTGTTCGGAAGCTTGTATTTAGGTAATAATTCGCACACCTGAGATCTATGTGAAGATCCACGAAGAATATCGCCGAGCGTTATTGAGGCGATTTCCTTATGCCATATTTTACGAATATTTTGATGGGAAAGTAACAGTTTATAGTGTTTTTCATACTGCAAGAGATCCCCAAAAGTCGCATAGTCGCCTGCATTGAGTGATTTAAGATGTGACATTGCAAGCCTTCGTATATACGATGAAGGTTTAGTTGGCTGTTTGGTTGGAAAGTTGAGATTGGCATCGGCAATATCTCATCGTTTTGCTTTTTTATCGGTGGCTGTCCCCGATTTTCGTTTGTAACTATTCAGGTGTCATCTACAAACTGCCGGGATTGGGGTCATTGCTGGTACAAGGTGCGACAGCACCCCAGCTTTGACCCCATTTATGGGAGCGAAGCAATGTTCACCCTATTTGTTATGGCTTTATGGTACGTACCTGAATAGTTACGTTTTTTTTATGAAAGGTTGGTGGCGTCGTAAGAAGTTCCGATATCCTGCGTTGTTGTGGTTTTCCATATCCTCCCATGAAACATCATGATGTCGATTTTATAAAGGCTCTGACCCCTTTTGCTTGCTGCTTTTGCTTGAAGAATAACTTTACCGGCAATAAATCGCCGAACCAAAGCATTCAGGCCGACCGCGAATAGCCGCCGTTTTTTGTTCGAGCATCACGGCGCGGCGGCTGATGCAGGTCGTTATGTGGGCGAAAGTATAGGTATAGATGACTCCGAGCCATAAACTCAATTACCTTTAAAGAGATAATTAAATGGAACTCTTAACATATAAATCAAGCAATATTGAAGAAATTAAACAACTATTCACTAATGTGTTTTCAGACTCAGAAGGGCAGGCAGAAGGCGTGGTAATAGGGGACTTAACTTATGACATAATGACTAGCACAGATGCTCAAGATCTTTATGGATTTGTTGTCACTGAAAATGAACAAATCATTGGCAGTATCTTTTTTACAAGGTTGACTTTTCAAAATGGAGTTAATGCTTTTCTTCTATCTCCTGTAGCCATACATACAAGTTATCAAGGAAAAGGTATTGGACAAAAGTTGATTAACTTTAGCATTAACCACTTAAAAGAAAACGGAGTAAAAGTAGTATTTACCTATGGTGACCCTGCTTTTTACTCGAAAGTCGGTTTTAACCTAATTACCGAAAAAATAGCAAAAGCCCCCTTAAAACTGACGCAGCCAGAAGGATGGCTTGGTCAATCATTGGTTAGCGATAAAATTGAACCAATTGTAGGTACTTCATATTGTGTAGAAGCATTTAACAATCCTGAAATTTGGTAATAGGCCTTTAATTTTACGAAGAGTGCAACATGACACAATTGAAGTCGCTAAGAATCAACAAATAAACTACAATAAACTACAGTAAAACTGCATAAATAATTAGAAATAGAAACAATAAAAGAGTTGCTCTACTGGTCATATGCTAATTTGGCCATGTCTCATGCAGCGGTTGCATCTGGAAGTAAAAAAATCAGATTGCTGTTGCTACTGTGGAATTGTAGCACCATTGACCGTTGACCATCTGATCCCTCAAGCGAGGGGTGGCGCTCACAGTGGAGACAACAGCGCAGTAGATCGAAATTTTTACTTAGCCATCCCGTTACTTTTTACGAAGGTATCAAAGTTGCATCAGTTCAAAAGGCAAAAAAGACTTACTTGACTGGTTGGAACAAAAAGGGGAATTTCCAGCTCTTTTTCTTTTGAGACGTTATCTGAAAATAGTAATCAACTTTTGTGAAGAAAACGACCTAATGGAGATGGAAACAAAGGGTGATTTTGATCTTCCGTTTTCCATTAATAAGATCCCGATAAAATATCCTTCACCAGCTAAAATGACAATGTACTACGATAAAAAACCCGGCAGCCATCTGGTGAAAGCCGGCCAGCCTATCCGAAGCTCGCTACACAGTCGGTCAATTCGCTATTATACCCCAAAATAATTGAAGTATAAACTTGCCAAAAGATAACAGATTTGTTATGATGGATACCATGAACTGGGAAATTAAATATTACAACCAAAAACTTGAAGAACAAATTCTGAACCTGCCAAGTGGTCTGCTGGCAAGATATTTACGACTTACAGATTTAATGCTCGAATTTGGTTCTAACCTTGGGCTACCACATACAAAGCCAATTGAAAACAACCTTTTTGAATTACGGGTAAAAAGCAAAGAGGGAATAGTAAGAGTTTTCTTCTGCACAAAAATTGGCAAGAAAATTATCATGCTCCATTCATTTATCAAAAAATCTCAAAAAATACCCAAAAAAGAGCTCAAAATAGCCAAATCAAGAATGAGTGAGGTGATGGAAGATGAAACATTCTGAATTAAAAGAAAAAGCATTAAAAAACAAAACTGTACAAGTCATATATGATGCTTTGGAACCTGAGTTTTATTTACTTCGAGACCTATTAAATGCACGACAAAAAACAGGCATAAGCCAAGCTGAAATAGCTAAACGTATGGGCACAAAAGCACCTGCAATAACTAGGTTGGAGTCATCTTTAAGTAGCGGAAAACACTCACCATCTATTGCTACTTTGAAAAAATATGCAGATGCTTTGGATTGCCACTTGGAAATCAGACTTATTGCGAACGAATAAGCCAGCAAGGCGTTGAATGAATCATTCAACAAACAATTTTTAACGATGACGATTACTAAACCGAGCCCCAAAGACCTTAATTGGAATCGGAGTAAAATTAAATTACAAAGCACTTTTCCCTCAACAGCTTAATCGGCAAATAATCGCCGAACTAAAGCATTCATCCGACCGCGAATAGCAGCCCATTTTTTTATTTGAGTTTTATGCAAGAGTAGTTGAAAATTGGTTCACTTTTATGCTATTGGTGGAGGGTTGTAATGGATCTCTCAATCCTCAATATAAATTGCATTAATGGACTAATCTTTTGCCTTTTTACCGTTTCGGCTTAAAAAATCTGCTGGTTGTTTTTATTCTTGTCTTGATGTCGGGGCTGATCGGTGCCGGGACTCTTTATGGGGCGGGCTCCCAGTTGCCCGCTGAGAAGAACTACAAGGAGGCAAAAGCAAACTATAACCATTTTATGGCGAACTCCAAAGGCTGGGGCCAGCGTCATCGCTGGGAATCCTTGATAGGCGAGTTTGACACAGTTGCCAGACGCTATCCCAAGAGCAAACGGGCCGATGATTCGCTATATCTGGCAGCCAGCTTATACATCTCCCTTCACAACTATTCAGGCTGGTCATCTGATTTACAGCAGGCAGCAAAACGCTACAAGATGCTGCTTAAAAACTACGATCAGAGTCGTTTAGCTGATGATGCGCTATATAATCTCGGAACCATTGCTCTCAAATTAAAGGATAAGAAAAAAGCTCGGGAACACTGGCGGCGCCTGCTACGGGATTTTCCTAAATCCGATATGCGGGAAAGAGTTCAGGCCGGACTTCATGATTTAAGCCCGCCAAAAATCACTGAGAGCGTCAAAAAAAACCGGATCCTAAGAAAAAAACCTAGAGTAACAAAGGCAAAATATCGGCAAGATCGTCGTCGAAAGCCGCCTGCTAAAGTTGTAAAAGCTAAGCAGGTTAATCGAAAAAGATATGCTAAGGTTATAAATCTACGCCATTGGTCATCACCAACCTATACCCGAGTTGTTATTGATCTTGACAAGGAGACCAAATTTACCAAGGGTATCCTCAAAGACCGGCATAACAGCAAAAAAACTAAATCGATCTATCTGAATCTGGCCGATGCCGTGATCCCGGAAATCAACCGGGAGGTGCAGATTAATGATGGCATCCTGCAACGAGTTAAAGTCTCCCAATTCAACTCACATACGGTGCGGGCCGTTGTCCATGTTGCTGATATTGATCACTACAAGATTTTTGCTTTAAGCCATCCACCCCGGATTGTTATTGATGTGATCGGGGGCGACTACAAAAAGGTGAGAAAGAAAAGGGGCAAATCGGGGCCGGTTAAAAAAGCTGGAAAATCGGGGATCCCGAGTTTGGCGCAGCAGTTAGGGCTCGGGGTTGGAACCATCGTGCTTGATGCCGGTCATGGCGGTAAAGATCCTGGTGCGCTGTCAGCGGGAGGCGGCAGAGAGAAGGATATTGTTCTTGATATTACGAAAAGGTTGAAAGCGGTTTTGATAGATCGGCTTAAATGCCGGGTTATAACCACGAGAAATAGGGATCGATTTATTCCTTTGGAGGAGAGAACCGTGGTCGCCAATACCAAAAAGGCGGATCTTTTTGTTTCAATTCATGCTAATGCCAGTCGTAATCGTCGAGTACATGGGGTAGAGACCTATTTTCTTAACCTCTCGACCGACAAAGAGGCGATGGAACTGGCGGCTCTGGAGAATGCGACCTCGACCAAGAATATTGGTCAACTACAGTCAATTCTTAATGACCTTATGCAGAACTCCAAAATCAAGGAGTCGAGCCGCCTGGCTGGCTGTGTACAGCAGTCTCTGGTAAAAAGATTGAGGAAATCGTACAAGAATGTCAAAAATCTGGGCGTCAAACAGGCCCCGTTTTATGTTCTGATCGGAGCTCAGATGCCGAGTATCCTGGTTGAGGTCTCTTTCATCTCAAACAAGATGGAAGCCCAGCGCCTGGCGACGGCGGCCTATCGGCAGAAAGTTGCCGAAGGTCTGGCCGACGGGATAGAAAAATATATTGATGAAATTAAACTTGCTCGATTGTAGGAGTATTAACGAATTAATTGTCATAAGGAGGAGACCAGAAAATGATTGAACAGAAATTTGTTTTGCGGGATGATGAAATTCCCCGGCAGTGGTATAATCTGGCGGCCGATCTGCCTTCACCGATGGAGCCATTGCAGACCCCGGACGGAAGCCCGGTGACTCCGGAGATGTTGGCTCCCATTTTTCCTATGAACCTGATCGAACAAGAAGTGAGCCAGGAGCGTTGGATTGATATTCCGGAACCGTTGTTGGCTCTATTGTCCAGTTATCGTCCTGCCCCCTTAAAGCGGGCGATAAGGCTTGAAAAAGCCCTGGGAACCCCGGCCCGGATCTACTATAAGGATGAGAGTACATCCCCGGCTGGCAGCCACAAGCCCAATTCGGCTCTGGCTCAGGCCTGGTATAATAAGGAGTTCGGTACCAAACGCCTGACCACTGAAACCGGAGCCGGACAATGGGGTAGTGCGCTTTGCTACGCCAGTGCTCTGGTCGGTTTGGAGTGTAAAGTTTTTATGGTGCGGATCAGTTTTGACCAAAAACCCTATCGCAAGATCCTGATGGAAACCTGGGGCGGCACCTGTATCGCCAGTCCTAGTAACGAAACTGCTGCCGGCAGGAGCTTTCTCGAACAGTTTCCCGATACCCCGGGCAGTCTCGGGATGGCGATCAGCGAAGCGATTGAAGCGGCTGTTAGTGACAAGAGTGGAGATACCAAATACTCTCTCGGCAGCGTTCTTAACCATGTCCTTTTACACCAGACAATTATCGGCCTTGAGGCTAAAAAACAGTTGGCTCTGGCCGGGGTCAAAAAACCCGATATCGTGATTGGCTGTGCCGGTGGCGGTAGTAATTTTGCCGGTCTCTCCTTTCCTTTTGTCAATGATAAAATTCACGGTGCCGAGATCACTATTATTCCGGTTGAACCGCAATCCTGCCCGAGTTTGACCAAAGCTCCTTTTGCCTATGATTTTGGTGATACTACCGGGATGACACCTCTCCTGCCGATGCACACCCTGGGTCATAACTTTGTCGCCCCGCCGCTGCATGCCGGGGGGTTGCGTTATCATGGTATGGCACCGCTGGTCAGCCAAGCTACGGTGGAAGGTCTTTTAGAGCCTGAAAGTATTCCCCAGATGGAGTGTTACGCCGCGGCCATTCAGTGGGCCCGGACCGAGGGCACAATCTGTGCGCCCGAAACCAGTCACGCCATTGCGGCGACCATTCGCCAGGCCAAACAGGCCAAGGAAGAGGGTAAAGAGAAGGTCATTCTTTTTGGTTACAGTGGTCACGGTTTACTTGATCTCTCCGGCTATGATGCATATTTGAATGGCCGACTCGAAGATTATGAAATTCCGGAAGAGGAGTTTAGAAAATCGATCGAGTCATCTCTTGAGGGACTTCCAAAAGCCGCTGAAAAACGTACCGGTAAATGGTGAGTTTGAAATAAATAGATATAGTGTTAAGTTGCAGCGGATAGCGGCGAACATCGCTTCGCCCACTTCGACGGGGTCAAAGCTTTACAAATGGCGGGCGTAGATTGTGGCTTATGCGGACATTCCGGCCACCATTTGTAAAGCAATGCCCCCAGCCGAGACAGGTCGAACAAACTCCGTGATAAAAAGTTCACTCTATCTCGGTCGGGGTCATTGCTTTGCGTCAATGGGAAGCATTTATGCAATGCTTTGACCCCATTCAAGAGGGCGAAGCAGAGTTTGCGGTGTTCTCGAATTTAGTTAAAGGTGTCTGATATTGCCCCATATAAGTAGTTGGTTGCAACGTTGGTATCAGAAAAGTCGGAGGCGTTTGAGGTTTCTTCTGGTTTTCTGCATGATGTTTGGTGGCAGCCTACTTTATCGTCACCATTTTCCGATAGAGCCACCCTCCGAATCCGGAGAAAAACCCGAATCCGTAATTTCCCTCTCTGAAACGTCCCCTAAGAGTTTGGAAAAGAGCCTGACTATTGAAGAAAAATCCGTCAATCTGGAGGAGATTGCCGGAACTATCGGAAAAGGAGATACCTTAAGTTCCTTGCTGGGTGATTATTTTAGTGCCCGGGATATCTTCTTTTTGGCAAAAGAGTGTGAGGAGGTCTTTCCGGTCAGAGATATCTGTGCCGGCCAGCCCTATTGCATGTTGCTTGAGGATGGTTGTTTTAAATGTTTTACGTATGAAATCGATAGTGATGATCAGTTACTTATCAGTTATGAAAATGACCAGTTCGCCATCAGCAAAGAGGCAATTGCTTACCAAGTGGAACGCTGCGCGATTGGCGGAACCATTGAGAGCTCACTTTTTTTAACCGTTTCCCGGATTGGTGAGAAGCCCGGATTGGCTTGCCGCCTGGTTGATATCTTCGCTTGGGATATCGATTTTATGCGTGATTTGCGGCAGGGTGATTTATTTCGTGTGCTCGTTGAAAAACGTTATCGTGACGGAGTCTTCTCCGGTTACGGCAGGTTGTTGGCGGCTGAGTTTGTCAATCAGGGGGAGAGTTATCGGGCCGTCTACTATGTCGAAAAGGAACTGGCTGCCTATTATGATCCCCAAGGGCGCAGTTTGAAAAAAGCTTTTCTTAAAGCCCCTTTAAGCTACAGCCGGATTTCTTCAGGTTACAGCAATCGCCGCTTGCATCCGGTTTTGAATGTCTGGCGGCCGCATCGGGCCATCGATTATGCCGCACCCGTCGGGACGCCGATAATGGCGGTGGCCAGTGGGACTGTGACTCAGCGCAGTTACGATAAAAATAATGGCAACAAAGTCCGTCTGCGCCACCCTAACCAGTATCAGACAACCTATATTCATCTCAGCCGTTTTGGTCGCGGCATCAGGGTCGGTAAAAAAGTTAATCAAGGACAGATCATCGGTTATGTCGGAGCCACCGGTCTGGCGACCGGTCCGCATCTTGACTATCGGGTTTTTAAGAACGGACGGCCCATCAACCCTTTAAAGATTGAACGTATCCCCTCAGCCCCTCTCCCCAAGCCCGCTCTCCCCGAATTTAAACTCCGGGTTCAAGAGTATTTCAATTTTCTCGACCGCGAGAGATCCAGCTCGGCAAGCAATACTACTGCAAAATAGCTTTACCCCCGGGAATACTTAACCGGGTCTAGCCAGAGTAGTACTAAAAGATGGGATGCAAAGGGTCTAAAAGGTCAAAGGGGTCTTAAGAGGTTGCCTCCTTCGACTCCTTTGACCCTTTTGACTCCTTAGACCATTACAGGGTTAGCGCTTCATTCGATTGAAAATATTGTTGCAGATGTCGGCGGTACCCATTTTTAGTAATTGCGGTAGATTGAAAGATGTAATACCAAAAGGCAGGTCAAGTTCGGTTTTTTCGCAGACGGTGGAGACGTTAGTTCGATCAATCTTCGGTTTGAGAGCCATGAGCTCTCTTTCAAGTTCTGCGGGCGTACAATCCTTGATCAGTTGGTCAATCGTAGCCATCAGTGAGACGGCGCGTTTAATACGTCTGTCGGTTTCTAAAGCTACGGTCGGGTTGATGAGGCCGAAGCGGGCCTTTAAGGCGTTGAGTCGGCGGCCGGCTTCATAGGTTACATCAGCAAGTTCGTCGCGGTTCATCCAGCGGGTTTCATAATTGAGAATGTGCTTCCAGGTGGGCCCGAGCAGAATCTGGCGGTGTTCTTCCAAGGTTTGGCAGAGGATGTGATAGCCATATTTTTCCGGTTGCTCGTAGATGGGGCATCCCGGATCGACGAAGGGGGCCAGTGGCCCGATGAAGGGCATGAGCCGGCCATCGCCAAAGCGTTCCAGCAGGCGCTCAAAATAGTCGATGCTGTCGAGTACCGATTGGGGTGTCTGCTCAGGCAGGCCAATCATGAAGAAGAGATCAAAGCGTCGACAGCCGACATCTAAGCAGGCGGCGATAGTCTCTTCGATTTCGTCATTGGTATAGCGCATATTTAGAGCTCGTCGGACTTTTTCATCGTGTGATTCAGGTGAAAACTCGATAACGAATTCAGGTAGTCCTTCAGCCAGTTCTTCGGCAAAGGCATGGTCAACCGGCTCGAAAATTTCCAGCATTCCCTGGCCGGGGTACCCTTTTACAGCCTTTAAAAAACTACGGGCATAGTCCATTCCCGGTTGGCGAATGTCGCCCAACAGGAAACCCGGTCCGCGACTGATTTTATACATATCGCGCATGTCTTGAGCCAGTTTTTCAGGAGAACGGAAGGCCGGAGCTTTACGACCGGTAATCAGACGAGAAGATGAGGCTGAGCCTCCGCAGTAGGCACAGTTATACTTGCAGCCGCGTACCGTGAGAACCGCCATCGCCGGATAATCAATCCAGTGACTAAAAGGTACGTAATTAAGAAAATCGAGATCTCGGACAACCGAACGAACCATTTGTCGATAGTTCATTTCCAGGTGATCCAGATCTTCAGGAATATAGGTCTGGGGATTGATGTGGATCTCGCCGGCCCGGTCTTTCCAGGTCAGGTTGGGGATATTTTTCAGATTATCTTCGTTGATTTCATGATTCTTTTCAGCGGCAGTAAGGCACTCTATGAGCAGGCGCAACGGTTCTTCAGTTGAATCACCGCGTAAAACATAATCAACTTGAGGATATCTTATCAGTTCCTCATGGAAATAAGATGAAGAGTAACCGCCGAAGAAAATCGGGATTTCAGGGTGATGTTTTTTGACCAGGGTGGCAATTTCCAGAGAACCATGGGCATGTGGCATCCAGTGGAGATCAATACCGAAAACCCGTCCCTGGAGTCGGGAGATGAGTTTTTCGGCATCAAAGCGCCTGGAACGCACCATGCGGGCGGCCAGGTTAACGATGCGGGTTCGAAAACCGTCCGCTTCCAGGTAGGCGCACAAGGTGCTGAAACCGACCGGGTACATATCAAAGACCGGTTCGGAGGGTACCAGATCACTGGTCGGCCCCCAGAGGGTGGCCCGTTGGCGAAAGTCATAAACGGTGGGGGCGTGCAGGAAGATGACGTCAGAAGTTGGCATAGTCTATCAGTTCTCCGAATTTAGTTATACTTGATGGCGTCGTAAAAAGTCCGATCTACTGCGCTGTTGTGGTTTTTCAGGCACTCGACATACTACATGTATGGTCTCGCGCCTGAAAAACCACAACATCTTGTATATCGAAATTTTTACTTAGCCATCCCGTGACTTT
>DAOVTG010000225.1 GCA_030633185.1 Deltaproteobacteria bacterium | reverse complement strand
AAAGTCACGGGATGGCTAAGTAAAAATTTCGATATACAAGATGTTGTGGTTTTTCAGGCGCGAGACCATACATGTAGTATGTCGAGTGCCTGAAAAACCACAACAGCGCAGTAGATCGGACTTTTTACGACGCCATCAATACTTGATATTTATGGGCGGATTGGAGATTGTTTCTTTACTCTGCCCCATTTTAACTTTAAAATCTGTGAGGAGAAGAGGAAAGCATGAATAAATCAATGAAATTTTCCCGATTGCTGGTAACTTTACTGGTCGGTTTTTCACTGTTGTTTGCTGGCAGTCTGGCAACCAAAGCCGAAGCCGCTCCCAAGTATAACTGGAAACTGGCGATGACCTGGCCAACCAATTTCCCGATTTTTGGCGATGCCGTGCAGAAGATGGCCAATCTTGTCAAAGAGATGTCAAACGGTGAAATGGAAATCCGCATCGATTCCAAAAACAAACATAAGGCTCCTTTCGGCGTGCTCGATATGGTTAAGGCCGGTCAGTACGAAATGGGTCATTCGGCATCCTATTACTGGAAGGGCAAAGATGTCAGCTTGATGTTTTTTACGACCATGCCTTTCGGTATGACCGCCCCCGAACAGTACGCCTGGTTCTATTATGGCGGCGGCATGGAACTTATGGGAAAAGCCTATGATCGGCATAAAGTTTACTCCTTTCCCGGCGGCAACACCGGCAATCAGATGGGTGGTTGGTTCCGCAAAGAGATAAAAAGTGAAGCCGACCTTAAAGGCTTGAAAATGCGGATTCCCGGTTTCGCCGGTGAAGTCCTCTCAAAACTCGGTGTGGTGGTCACCAATATCCCCGCCGGCGAGCTCTATACGGCCTTGGATCGGGGTAATATCGACGCTCTCGAATGGGTCGGCCCCTCGCTTGATCTGAACATGGGTTTCCATAAGATCGCACCTTACTACTATACCGGTTGGCATGAGCCCGCTACCGAATTGCAGTTTCTGGTTAACCAGAAAAAATTTGACGCCCTGCCGGCCAACCTGCGGGCGATCATGACCACGGCCATGGAACTGGCCGCCTACGACATGTACAGCCGTTCGATGAACGACAGTGCCGTCAACTGGGATCTGATCCAGAAAGACTATCCGGATATCAAGATTCGGACCTTTCCTAAAGAGATCATTGCCAAGCTGAAAGTCGAGAATAATAAACTCCTCGATGAGAAGGCGGCAAACAATGCGATGTTTAAAGAGATTCTCGATTCCCAGCGCTCTTACATGAAAAAAGTCCGCGCCTGGACCAAGATCTCCGATTTTGCTTACTTGAAAGACAACATTTCCGAATAATTTGCTTTAATAAAAAAAGCTCCCGGCCTCATTTCCGGGAGCTTTTTTTTATGTTTTATATCAGGTTTTCAAAATGTTGATTAAACTGGAACGCTGCTTTAACAAGTTCTCTGATATTATCGGGATGATTGCCGCCACTTTGTTGATCCTGATGCTGATCAACGTTTTTTATGATGCCATCATGCGTTATCTCTTTAAAACCGGCAGCATCGCCATGCAGGAGATGGAGTGGCATCTCTTTGCCATCGTTTTTCTGATCGGTATTGCTTATACCTTGAAAGAGGACGGCCATGTCCGGGTCGATATCGTCTACGATCACTTAAGCACCAGAACCCGGGCACTGATCAATATCTTCGGCACTTTCATCCTGCTGATCCCGCTCTGCTGGCTGATTATCACCGGCTCTTTTGGCTTTGTCATGGAGGCCTATGAATTCAGTGAAATCAGCGGCGATCCCGGCGGTCTCACCCACCGCTACCTGATCAAAGCCGTAATTCCCGGATCTTTTGTTTTAATCCTGATTTCAGCCGCTGGCTTTGTCCTGCACAATATCAATATCTTTCGCGGCACCGGGACCACCGGCAAGCCCTGAAAATAAAAATCGCCGATTGTTATAAAGAAGAGGTTCTATGATTGGTCTGTCAATGTTTTTAACCGCGCTGCTGCTGCTCCTGGTGGGTTTCCCGGTCGCTTTTACCTTTGGCGGAGTCGCTGTTTTTTTTGGCCTTGCAACCGAAGGCGCATCAATGTTTGCGATGATGCCGCACCGAATCTGGTCGGTAATGAACAATACTATTCTGATGGCGATTCCGCTCTTTATCTTCATGGGAATCGTCCTGCAAAAATCAAAATTGGCGGAACGACTGCTGGAATCGATGGGTTTTCTCTTTGGTGAAATTCGGGGCGGAATTGCGATTTCGACCGTCCTGGTCGGTGCCCTTCTGGCCGCCTCTACCGGAGTGGTCGGCGCCAGTGTCGTCGCCATGGGGGTTATCTCCCTGCCGGTCATGCTCAAGTATAACTATGATAAAAAGCTCGCCTGTGGTGCGATCTGCGCCGCCGGCACCCTGGGACAGATTATTCCCCCATCAATTATTCTGATTATTCTCGGCGACGTCTTTCAGGTTCCGGTCGGCGACCTTTTTAAAGCGGCCCTCTGGCCCGGCCTGACCCTGGTTCTTTTCTACGTTGTCTATATCTTGATTTTAACCTATTTCAAAAAAGATCTGGCACCACCCATAAAACTTGAGGAACTTGGCGGCAGCCGCAGCCAACAGGTGATCAAAGCCTTAAAGGCGATCTTGCCGCCGTTGACCTTAATGATCATGGTCTTAGGTTCAATTTTGACCGGGGTAGCGACCCCGACCGAATCTTCGGCCGTCGGCGGCATCGGAGCCCTGGCTCTCGCCGCCATCTATAAACAATTCTCTTTCAAGCTGTTGCGTGACAGCGCTCTGGAAACCGTCAAAATCACCTCCATGGTCTTTGCTATCTTTGTCGGGGCCACCGCCTTTTCGATGGTCTTCACCTATACCGGAGGTGACCTCCTGGTAGAGGAATTCATGATGGGACTGCCCGGTGAAAAGTGGGGCTTTTTAATCCTCTCCATGTTGGCCATAATGCTGCTTGGATTTTTTATCGATTTTGTCGAAATCTCCTATATCATCGTCCCGATTCTCGTCCCGATCGCCAACCGACTGGGCATCGATCCGATCTGGTACGCCATTCTCGTAGCCATGAACCTGCAGACCTCCTTCTTAACGCCGCCTTTCGGTTTCAGCCTCTTCTACCTGAAAGGAGTAGCCCCCCCCCAAGTCCGAACTACGGATATCTATAGCGGCGTAGTCCCCTTCATCACCCTTCAGGCGATCGTCCTGACAATTCTGGTCATTTGGCCCGGTCTATTCGGATTTTAACATATCCATCCCACGACTTTTTACGAGTCCATCAAAGGTGTTGAACACCAAAAAGTCGGGCCGCATTACCGCCACAAATCATCTCGCGCTGCCGGTTATCGAGATCAACCTCCTGCATATCCTTAAAATAGCGTCGAGGACGCAGCAAAGGGTAATCGCTGCCGAACAAAATCCGCTCAAAACCGGCCATTTCCCCGCCTAGACGATAGATATCATTTTTAAAGAGATAGGGGGTTGCAGCCGTATCATAATAGAGATTTTTGGTGACTTCGGAGAACTCTTTTTTGAGCAGGTGATAAAAAGGAAAGCCGCCTCCCCAATGTGCGAAAATAGTCGGAACATCACCATAAAGTTTGAGAAATCGGTAAAGATTACGAAGCTTGACATCACTCTTTCCCGGATAGTTATGCCCCACTGGTTCATTGGTATGCATATTCAATACTTTCTTGTGCTTACGTAAAACCTCGATAACCGGGGCCATTTGATCGACCACTTTATCACTAAATCCCTCAACATAAAAAGCAAGTTCACCAACCCCGTGCAGTCCTTGATTAAGACACCTTTCACTCTCTAAAGCAGCTCCATCAGGATCTGCAAAACCAAAACAGGCGAGCCCTAAAAGATGATCAGGATGTTTTTTAACCTGCTCGATAATATAATCATTGCAAAGTCGTGAGATTCCGGCATCACGCCAGGGAAAGCCAAAGACGACTGAACGATCAACCCCATCCTCAGCCATCACCGACAACAACTCTTCAGCCCCCACGAGACGGGATTTTGGTGAAGCATAAAGAAGTTCAAAATCTGGTTCACCAACAAAAAAACGCTCTCGATTATCCCGGATTTCCGGGGGGAAAATATGGACATGGACATCAATCTTCATAAAAAATCTCCTAAACCCGACAGAGCCGGATCCAAACAGGTTATCTTTAAGATAAGTACCTGAGCCGGCACCGAAATCAAACAACCATCAGAAAATGATGGCGTCGTAAAAAGTCCGATCTACTGCGCTGTTGTGGTTTTTCAGGCACTCGACATACTACATGTATGGTCTCGCGCCTGAAAAACCACAACATCTTGTATATCGAAATTTTTACTTAGCCATCCCGTGACTTTTT
>DAOVTG010000274.1 GCA_030633185.1 Deltaproteobacteria bacterium | reverse complement strand
TGCCGAAGAACGGGCTTCCCCGCAATTCCGTTGATGTTCCATCCAATCTCTTGCATCATTTACCATGGTTGTCAATCAGCTTTTAAAAATGACCCCCTTTCAGCGTCCAAAATTGACCCCCATTGGACCAGGCTATGGGTTGATATTGCCAAGGGTGATGTCTCATTTTTGTTAGGCTACCCCAAATAAACCTTCTCAGCGATAGGTTCTCGTTGTTACGTATAGACTATTCCGGGGACAGCATACTTAATTAAGGCAACTTGCAAAAGCGGGATCAATGTGTCTTTTCAAAGGTGATCCCTATTTTCTTGTGACCCCTATTTCCCCTCTTGTTAAGTCGATCTCTGCCAGGGCATAGATTACACCGCCACTGCATGGGCAGTATATTTCACTTCCGATTTAATTTTTACCATAGATTTATCTTCTGCAAGATCCAAATCATAGTCCATCTGTAGCCCTAACCAGAAGCGGGAAGAGTTGCCGAAATAGCGAGCCAGGCGAAGGGCTGTGTCAGCGGTGATACTTCGCTTGCCGTTCACGATCTCGTTAATTCTTCGAGGAGTAACGCTTAGTTTACGGGCAATTTTATTTTGACTGAGCTTAAAAGGTTTTAAAAACTCTTCGTTCAGGATAGTTCCGGGATGAAGCGGGGGGATTTTGTTTTGACTCACGGGGTCACCTCTTAGTGGTAATCTACGATCTCGACTTTTTGGGCGTTGTTGTCATTCCAGACAAAGCAGACGCGCCATTGATCATTTATTCTGATGCTATATTGACCAGCTCGATCTCCTGACAGTTGTTCCAGTCGGTTAGCTGGTGGAATTCTCAGATCATTCAAGTTGTCACTCCGATTAAGCATCCGTAGCTTTCTGAAAGCGGTTGCCTGGATAGATTGTGGCAGCTTTTTTGAGTAGAATCGATAAAATATTTTCTCTGTCTCTTTGCACTTGAAGGATTGTATCATAGTCGTATTATACCCCTTATGACGTTATATGTAAAGTAGGTAAGTTATATTTACAGGTATCGCGTAATAGGTACGACATGGAAATCTTTTTGAAGGTAAGAGAATAGAATTGATTTTGTGGTGATATTTTTATCTAAATAAAGGTGAAAAGGTCTCTTGCTGTTGTAAAAGTGGGGGCACAGTGGGGGGAGTTAAGAGAAAGAAAAAAGGGGTTACAGGCGCAATCCCTGTAACCCCTTGATTTTATTGGTGCCCCCAGCGCGATTCGAACACGCGGCGCCCGGATTAGGAATCCGGTGCTCTATCCACCTGAGCTATGGGGGCGTTCATGGTTGTCGGCTTGTAAAGGATTTATGGTCTGATGTCAAGTCGGGAGGTTACCCGAAAATGTTTTTTCTGTTGGTTCCACGATATTTTTTAAAATTACGGGGTATATTCATCCATGGACTTTTCGTTTGACAGATTTAGTACTACCTTGTAGACTGGTGTAAGACTGGTCTATTTATGGGAGGTATAATATGGAAACCGTGGGTGCCTATGAAGCAAAAACCCATCTACCTAAGTTACTTAAACGGGTAGCCGGGGGAGAGAAGATTATTATTACAAAACACGGTGTTGAGGTGGCCACGTTACAGGCACCGGAAGCCGGTAGAACTGGTACCGTCGGGTACGTCATTAGTGAATTGCGGGAATTTCGCCGGCGGCATCGTCTGGACGCTGTATCTTTACGTGAAATGATTACGGAAGGTCGGCGATAAATGGGCGATCACTTTGTGGTGGATAACTCCGTGGTTATGGCTTGGTGCTTTGCGGATGAAGAAAATGACTACGCCGATTTTGTTCTTGGCAGCCTTGAGTATAACGTTGCTATAGTGCCGGCCATCTGGCCGCTTGAAATTGGCAACGTTCTGGTTGTTGCGGAGCGCCGAAAACGTCTCAGCGAAGCCGACAGTGTGCGTTTTCTTTCTTTGGTCAAGAACCTGCCGATTTCGGTTGAGCAAGAAACCCCCAATCGGATGATGAAAGAGATTTTGGCTATTGCCAGACATCATCAGTTGTCAACTTATGATGCGTCGTATTTGGATTTAGCGATGCACAGAGATATACCTTTGGCGACTCAGAATGTCGCCTTAAAGAGAGCTGCCAAGCGCTGCAAAGTTCCAATTTTTGAGAAAATTGGGACGCCGTAATGGTATGATAGGGCTCATTTTTAAAGTGTTAATGCACCCGTAATTTTAATCCTTAATTTAATTTTGAAGATTACATGGGCATGGAAAAATATATTGAAGTGGAGCGGGCTCGGGAGATGATCTTGGGTGATGTCAAGGCTCCTTTGTCATTTGAAAAAGTTGATCTACTGGCCTCTTTGGGGCGGATTCTTGGTGAAGAAGTTATTGCCGATCGTGATATTCCGCCCCAGGATAACTCAGCTATGGATGGTTATGGTTTGCGGGCTGTCGATAGTGATGTGGCTTGCTCTAAACCCTTGCGGATGCCGGTGATGGCTGATATTCCGGCTGGGTCTCTATGGTCGGGCCAGCTCGAAGCCGGTCAGGCGGTACGGATTATGACAGGAGCCCCGTTGCCGGCCGGAGTTGATGCGGTGGTTCGTCGGGAGTTGGTTGACGAACTTGATGAGGCGATTATTTTGCACGATTCGGTGCGTTTGGGTAATGATATTCGGCGGGCCGGCGAAGATGTGAGAAAAGGTGAAACCGTGCTTAAGATCGGGAGTCGGATTACTCCGGCGGCGGTCGGCATGCTGGCGGCGGTCGGGATGCCGTATGTTGTTGTCGTGCGTAGACCTCGGGTTGCGGTGCTGGCGACCGG
>DAOVTG010000129.1 GCA_030633185.1 Deltaproteobacteria bacterium | reverse complement strand
GGCAGCATCATACTTACCCTGCATCAAAAGTGCATTGGCGCGATTGTAGAGAGAGCATACAGAATCATCCTGTCCAAAAGCGGCCGCGGCTGACTTAAAGTCGCCATTCCGATAAAGGGCCGTTCCGCTCTGTAGCGGATTCCGAAAAACTTCTGCCGCCCCTTTATAGTCCTTTTTGGCCATCAGAAGTCGGCCTCGTTGATCTGGAGTGATAAAAAGGTCACGCACCGACCAATCAACTAAAATCATGGCATAGAAAAAGGATGCTGTGACTAACAGCGGGATTGCGAGAGGGAGAAGGTTTTTCTTAATTTTGGACATTATTGATGGACTCGTAAAAGTATCGGGATGGCGCTAAGTGAAAATTTCTATATACAAGATGTAGAAGTTTAAGGGCTTTTCTATTCATAGGAAACAACCCAACCTCTTCTAAAGAAAAAGAGCCCTAAAATAAGCAGGATTGGCAAAAACCAATAGCCGACATCTTGCCAGCGCTCTCCCTGATTCTGTTTGGCTGCCGAAAGCGTGGCTTTGATGCGGCTAGCAAGTTTATGTACGTCGTAATCGTTGGGTGTAACAATCGTCAGGCTGGCTCCGGCCGCAGTTGCCGCTTTTTTCATATTACCAAGATTCAGAGCCAG
Source organism: Deltaproteobacteria bacterium (assembly GCA_030633185.1). Lineage (GTDB taxonomy): Bacteria > Desulfobacterota > Anaeroferrophillalia > Anaeroferrophillales > Tharpellaceae > Tharpella. Next base: position 6,419 of record DAOVTG010000129.1, on the reverse strand, counting down.
GGCCGGTGGACTACCAAGAGAGACTGAAACTCCTTGGTCGGCGGCAATGGCATAAATATGAACGGAGACTCCTGATCTCTCACGAAAAGCCGTAATCTTTTCGTATTGATCTTCGCTAATCTGATCTGCCATCAGTAAAATTGAGCCGGGGATTCCCGCTTTATCCAACAGGAATGCACCAAGTTCAAGGGCTGCGGCCGCAGCGTCCCCTTTCTCGGGCATAATCTCAGGAGTCAGGGCCTGACTGAACATATCGATAATTTTCGGATCTACGGTTAGAGGCATGGTTAAGTGGGCGCTACCACTATAAGCAATGAGTGCCGTTTGGGTGCCGGGCCGCAGTTTCAACAGGTCATGAATTTTTTGGGTGGCTCGTTCGAGGCGAGAAGGCTGGATGTCTTGAGCCAACATTGATGGGGTGACCTTTAAGGCAATAACCAGACCTGCCTTATCCTGAATGAAAGGTGAAGGCTCTTGATTCCAAGTTGGCCCCGCCAAGGCAAAAATACCAACGATCCAGAAAGCTGCCAGCAGATAAACCGGACGGACTGTTTCCTGATCACGGCCGCCCACGAGCAGATGTTCAAGCAGGTGATCAGCTATCAGCGCCTGCATCCCCGACTGAGAATCTCGCTTCTGCCACGCATACCAAAGCAATCCGACTGCTGGAATCAACAAGACCAGCAGCCAGGGGCGAAGGAAATGGAAGTTTTGGAAAAAAAATGGCATTTTTTTAGACTCTTTTGACCCTTTCTACTTTCAATACTCGAAAAATCGGCAACAACAAACTCAATACAATCGCCAACCCGAGTGGCCAATAGTACAAGTCCCGTTTCGGCCGGAAGCTTATTGTTTCAATCTCGTGAGTGCTTAATTCATCGATTTTTTTATAGATTTTTTCTAGTTCTGTGCGGTTGCCGGCCCAGAAATAGTGACCATTCGTGACTTTGGCGACACTGTGCAGGGTCTTTTCATCGAGTCTATCTTCACCTGCAGCTTGGGGGTCGCCCACAGCAACACAGTAGATAACAATGTCGTTGTCAGCGGCAATCCGGGCCGCTTTAACCGGCTCGACTTTGGAACTCGTATCATTACCGTCGGTGAGGACAATCAGCAGTTTATCTTTAACCCTACTCTCCTTAAACATGTTGATGGCCAGACCTATAGTGTCACCAAAAGCAGTTTTGGGTCCGGCCATTCCGACCTGAGCTTCCCTGAGAAGCTCCCGGCAGAGCTCCAGATCTTCGGTAAATGGAGCCTGAATAAAGGGCGCTGAGCCAAAAAAGATAACGCCTACCCGGTCTCCACTGCGGCGAGCCATAAAGTCATCCATGACTTCTTTAACTGCGGCCAGACGATTTACCTTTTTGCCGTTTTCAGAGGTAAAATCTTCAGTATTCATAGAACCTGACAGATCAATCCCGAGCAGGAGATCGCGGGTCGGAATATTCTTGACAAGCGGTTGTTCGATCCATTGGGGACGGGCGATAGCGGCAACCAGCAGCACCCAGCAGAAAGTGATGAGTATATGGTTTAGCAACGGTTGTTTACGAACAATCGAGCCACTAGCCGGTTCTTGACCGGAGAGCTCGACCAGTTCATCAAAAAAGGGAGTCAGTATTGCGGGGCGCACTTCCTGATAAGGTTTGGTGAACTTGCGTAACAGAAAAGGCAGCGGTATGAGGAGAAAGAGCCATATATAGTTAAATGAAAACATCTGCCCTATTCAGTCTTCCTTAAAAAAATCACTTTAAACGTTTTGTCCATGAGCGCCTGATAGTAGAAACCCAGCGATAAACCACCTTATATAAGCCGTACACCTGTTCGTTTGAAAGTGTATCAAACCAGGCCTCCGGCTGATAGGAACAATCAAGTAAAAGTCGGCCACTGCCTTTTGTAAAGAGACCAGTAACTCCGGTTTTGTCAAGAAATTCGAGCCAGTCAGGCCCGTAGAGAGAAGCCACTTGAGCTCTTCCGTAGGCCACTATGGCGGTGCGTTTGACAAGCTCCGGGAGCTGGGGCAGAAGCTTTTTATGTTGGGCCGGGTCGGCCAAGCCCTTTTCAATCTGACGCAATATAAGCAACGCCTCACGACGGTATTGATCGCGCTGCCAAATCCGGTATCTTTTAATCGAAAACCAAGTAAGTAAAAGCAATACACTTACACCCAGGACATAACAACCCGGGGCCAGCGGCAACCAGGAAACCGGAGTTGGGGGAACGATATCGTGAAGATTTTGAAGACTGGTTGGATCCATTAGCGCGCCCCCCGAACCCCCACTTTCCCGGCCCTCGCCTGATTGCCAGGAACATAACCCAAGGATTCCCTTATCTGGGTGGCGACCGGGTCGGCGGTATGGATCGGAAGAATGGGAACACCAAATTTGACCAAGGTGTCGGAAAGGGTTTTTAGGCGGTTTTGCAGAAAATCAGGAAAGCGTTTTTGCAGTCGGCTTTCGCCGGAATCGAGAAGAATCTGTTGGATGCCGTCACTGACCACAATTGTGGCATTTTTCGGCAACTCTTTAGCCAGTAGATCGTAGACCGGCAAAAGCATGACATCGTTGTGCCGGCAGAGCAGTTTGACCTGGTGCAGGCTTTTATCGCTAAGCCCAAAAAAGTCGCTGATGACACAGATAAGGTAGTCATGGCCCGCAAGGTGTCTGGCCCTTTCCAGGGTTTGATCGAGCATCTCCTTTTTGGCAATAATATTGCGCTCGACTTCCAGTGCATTATTTTGCCGGACAATTTGTTGGAGAATTTGCAGGACGGTTTTTTTACTGCGCCGGGGTTTTATCTCCCTGATTTCGAAATCGTTAAAAACAAGGGCTCCAACCCGGTCTCCTGCACTTACAACTCTCCAAGCCGCCAAGGCCGCCGCTTCAGCCGCAGTCACCGACTTCATGTTGACCTGGGAACCGAAAAACATGGAAACACGTTGATCGACAAGCAACAGTACCGACCGTTCCCTTTCTTCGGTATAGACCCTGACATAAGGTTGCCGGGTACGTTTGGTCGCCTTCCAGTCCATACTGCGGATATCATCACCGGGCCGATATTGACGTAACTCCTCAAAATCCAACCCCCGACCCCGCAAACGAGAACCGTAGCGCCCTGAAAGCTGGCTATGAACCGGCTGTCGCGGCAAAAAACTGAAGCCTGACGCCTGGTGCTGAAGGCAAATCAGCTCCTGAAGGGAGACGTAAACTCCTGGGATTAGTTTGTTCTTAGGCATTTTTTTGATCTAAATAGTCAAAGATGTCAAATGGATCTAAAGGGGTTAGCATTTCGACCCATTTAAATTTTCATGCAACTGCGACAAATTTTATAATTTCATTAACCACTTGATCGACTGTTACCCCCTCGGCATTGGCCTCGTAACTGAGAATCAACCTGTGCCGCAGGCAATCATGAATAACACCGCGCACATCTTCCGGAGTAACATAATCTCTGCCGGCAAGCCAGGCGTTGACCCGAGAGCATTTGTCCAGAGCCAGACTGCCACGCGGGCTGGCGCCAACTTCAATCCACTGAGCTAGTTGCTCGCTATATTTTTCCGGGTAGCGGGTGGCACTGATCAAGCTAACAAGATAGCGTTCGAGATTTTCTGAAGAGTGGATCCGGTCAATCTCCTTGCGAGCAGAAAAAACTACTTCTTTGGCTATTGCACCCGGCCCATCCGGTCGCCCGTCCGCTTGTTCATCTCGAACCAGACGGATGATCTCCAACTCATCTTCCGGACTCGGATAATCAACCCGCACAAGCATGAGAAAGCGGTCCATCTGGGCTTCGGGTAGGGGATAGGTACCTTCCTGCTCAATCGGATTCTGAGTTGCCAGAACCATAAATAGTGGTTCCATCTTATGAGTTTTGCCGGCAACCGTTACCTGACGCTCCTCCATAGCCTCAAGCAAGGCCGACTGCACCTTGGCTGGAGCCCGATTTATTTCGTCACCCAGAACCAGGTTACTAAAGATCGGACCGGGTTGAAACTCCAGCATCTCCTTGCCCCCGGAAACGTGATATATCTCAGTCCCGGTAATATCCGAAGGCAAGAGATCCGGTGTAAACTGAATACGTGAAAGGCCGACGGCCAAGTTTTTAGCCAAACTCTTAACGGCCCGGGTCTTGGCCAGCCCTGGCAACCCTTCTAAGAGTAGATGGCCGTTCGCCAAAAGTCCAATTATCAACCTGTCAATCACCCGCTCTTGACCGATAACTGATCGTCCCATACGAATTTTCAAATCGTTTATGGTTGTAAGTGCTGTCACGATATTTCCCCCGTTTGCCGGCGTGCTAATTGTCATTCTTCTTACCTGTTTCTCTTAATATATTCAAACAGCTGGCGACCTAGTGGATTGTCGGGGTCGGCAGCGATCATTTTTTCAGCCAGCTCACCCACCTGACCCAGTCTCTTTTCAGCCAGGTACAGGCGGGCCAGAGCTGTCAGGTATTGCATATTTTCCGGCTCAATGGCGACCGCTTTGGCGAGGTATTTTTCAGCCTCCGGAATTTGTTTCATAAATTCCAGTAGCATACCCAAATTATAGTGGATACGGGCATGCCCAGGCAAGCCAGCGACAGCTTTTTTGAGGTGCGTGACCGCATCCTCATATCTTTTCATCTCAGAAAGTAGAAGACCGAGAGAGTAATGAATATCATAAAGGGCGTCATCAAGAGCCAGGGCTTCCAGCAGGGTCTTTTCAGCTAGGTCGAATTTCTGCTGCCGACTGTAAAGTACCGCCAGATTTCGATATGCGGCATACAGATCACGGTCAATGGCAATCGCTTTCTTAAAAGCCGCTTCGGCCATCTCCAGCTCCCCCCGGTATATATAAAGAGCCCCAAGATTCATCCGGCTATCGGCAAAATCAGCTGAATATTCAAGGATCTCCTGAAATTCAGCCAGAGTCTTATCGAGTTGTTCGTGGAGATTTTTGTCGAGCTCTGAACGCGGGATAGAGGTAAGATTTCTGGCGGCCTCGATACGGACGCCCTTAACTGGATCAGTCAACAGCGGGACAACCAGCTTTACTCTTTCAACAGGTTGTGCCGGCATGAAAGCGAGAGCCGTCAGGCGTATCAGCGACTCTTCACTATCCAGACTTTTCTTAAACAGGGCCATGATTTCAGGGCCCTGATACTGACTTAACAACTCCAGAGCCGTAGCCCGAACCAACACCGGATAGAGTGGGTTTTCGACCATCTTGATAAGTTTTTCTTTAGCCTCCGGCAGACGTTTTCGACCCGCATCAAGAATACTTCCATAGTGGGCCGAACGCTTTTCTCCGTACCATTTAGTCGTGAAATCGACTGACCATTTCCTGTTTTTATCTACGTGACAGCGAAGACAAGCGTCGGGCGTCTCCAGTTTACTGTTTAAATCTGGCAGGGGGATGCGCAGCGAATGATCGGGCCGGTAATCGTTGCCCATATAAATCCGGCCCGGCATATGGCATTGGACACAGGAAGTTCCAGTGCCGACCGCAAAAAGAATCGTGCCGTCATTAGCTTTGATCGGTTTACCCTTTTCATCGCCTTTAAATTTATGAAAATGGTGCTGGTAGCTGTCGTAAATGTCAGCCTGGTGACACTGCAGGCAGGTCTGATTGCCTTCGTGATGCAGTTTTGCCGAGTGAATATCGTGACAATCGGAACAACGAACTTCACGGTCAAACATTTTTGATTGAATAAAAGAGTTATAGACATAGACCTCATCCAGAATCTGGCCGTCGGTAAAATAGAGGCTCTCATCAAGTAAGCGCGGGGTCATGGTATCGAGTAGATTTTTCCTGCCATGGGCGTAATTTCCTAAAGGCGAACGCCGAGAGTGGCAGAAGGCACAAAGTTCAACATGCTCGCGGGCCGTCATCTTGCCGGTATGGACGGTCAAGCCGTTATCAGAATCGAGCGGTTGCATGGTTTCGGCCCAGGTAACATGGCGGGAGCCGGGGCCATGACAGGCTTCGCAACTGACATTGATCTCCGAAAAACTGTAGTTGTAGCTATCTGTTCTAAAATCATAACCTTTTTTATAATTGGTCGAGTGACAATCGGCACACATGCTGTTCCAGGTCTGGGCGCTATTGGTCCAGTACAACCATTCACCCGGATCAATTTTTTCATCCGGGTAGAGGTGAAACCACACCTTCTTTTTGACATCCCAGGCCAGAGGCAGACATTGCAACCGGCCGCCGGGAAAAGGGATCAGATACTGCTGCAATGGGGTCCAGCCAAACGTGTAGGTGATCTCAAAATCGGTCATCACGCCACCCACACCTTCGGTATGGACAAAGAATTTTCCCTCCTTGCGAAAGAAACGGGAAGTTACACCCTGGCGAGTAAAAGTCGCATTGTCGAAATCGCCAAGCATGGTCTCTTCGCTGGCGACCGCCATGGCAAGATCGTGGTGCGATTTT
>DAOVTG010000112.1 GCA_030633185.1 Deltaproteobacteria bacterium | reverse complement strand
GCCATCAGTGTTTGAAAGGCCATAATCGGAAGTGGCGTTTAACCCGACACCACATTTCGGCGAGGCCGTGGGGCTCAAAGACGAGAAAGACGACAATTAAAAGACCAAAGACTACGGTTTGCAAAGGAAAGAGAAAGGACATGGCCTGCGGGAAAATCCCTTCAAAAAATTTGAGAATGGTCTGTAAGACTTCTGGAATCAGGGTCATAAAAATGGCCCCGTAAATTGCACCGAGGATATTACCAAGACCACCAACAATTATCATGGCCAGATAACGAATACTTTCGTGCAGGGGGAAATGTTCCGGGGTGATCGATTTTAGATGATTTACCCAGAGACAACCGGCAACCCCGGCCAGAAAAGAACTTACGGCAAAAGCATATAGTTTATAGCGAAAAAGGTTAATACCCATTAATTGAGCCGAAATATCGCGGTCGCGAATGGCGATGAAAGCCCGACCCACCCGGGTTCTAAAAATATTGCGACTGGCCGTTGCAGCAATAATTACAACCGTGAGCGTGACCCAATAAAAACCAAATTCAGTACCGATATTAAGGCCGAAGATTGTTGGTGGATCTATATTGAGGCCCCGGATACCTCCGGTCAATGATTCCCAATGAACAAAGAAGAACTCAAAAATAACTTGCGCGGCCAAGGTCGTAATACAGAGATAAAGCCCCTTCATCCGCATTGACGGAGCTCCGACAAGAACCCCGAAAAAAGCGGAGACAAGACCGGCCAGAGGTAGACAAAGCAGGAAAGACAAGCCGAAACGATTGGTCAAAATAGCCGCTGTGTAGGCTCCTATACCGACAAACGCGGCATGACCTAAAGAGATCTGTCCGGCGGCACCAGTCAGGATATTCAAACCCAACGCGGCGACAATAGCAATCCCTGTAATATTGGCCATATAGAGCAGATACTCACCCGCCATAAAGGGAAAAACCGCCAACAAAAAAAGCAGCACACCGAGCCAGAAACGACTGGTAGAGCTCGTAAAAACGGCTTCATCAGCAGCATAGCTCTCTTTAAAATCACCGATTCGCATAGATTTTCTATAACCTTTCGATTTCTTTGCGGCCGAAAAGACCATACGGTCTGACCATCAGGATCAAAACCAGGATGACAAACGGGGCGACATTTTTGACGCCGCCGCCAACCAGCGGGTCAAGATAGCCGCCGGCAAGATTTTCGACAATGCCGACAATAAAGCCCCCTAAAACCGCACCGCCGATGGAGTCAAGCCCACCTAAGATAACAACTGGAAAGATCTTTAAACCGATACCTCCAAGATTGGGTTGGACGCCACCGATATTACCGATGATCAGACCACCGATAGAAGCGGCAATACTGCCAAAAATCCAGGCCAGCGTAAACATGCTGCGGACGTTGATGCCCATTGAGAAAGCCGCCATCTGATCATTAGCCGTAGCCCGCATGGCAACCCCAACTTTTGCATATTTAAAAATCAGAGCAAAGATAGCCACCGTTACCATGGCCACGACAAAACCCCAGAAGAGGTTGGAACGGATAATCAAATCACCCACGACAATTGGGGCACGAGGGAAAAGGGCGGGAAAGCTTTTGTAGTCGGAAGACCAGATCATCTCGGCCAACCCCATTAAGATTGAACTTAACCCGATCGTGACCATAACGATACTGATAGTCGGCTGGCCCAGCATGTGACGTAAAATTGTTCTTTCCACCAACAGGCCCAAAAGACCGGCACCAGCCATCACTATAAGAAAAGATGGAATTGCCGGCAGGCCAAAGAGAACTGAGCCGGTATAGAAAATATAAGCCCCGATCATCATAAACTCACCGGTAGCGAAATTGATGATACTGGTGGCTTTGTAGATGAGAACAAAACCTAAGGCGATCAGGGCGTAGATGCCGCCAACGGCGATACCACTGGTTAAGAGCAGGAGAAAAAAATCCATCGTTTACTTTTGCCCCCGTTTGTCGGTACCGAGATACGCTTTGAGAACTTCCGGATGCCGCTGTACCTCCTGCGGAGTGCCTTCAGCAATCTTCTGGCCGAAATTAAGCACCATAATACGATCAGAGATATCCATGATCATCCTCATGTCGTGTTCGATTAAGATAATCGTCAGGTCGCGCTCTTCTTGAATATCAAGGATAAACCGAACCATATCTTCGGTCTCTTCGGCATTCATACCGGCAACCGGTTCATCCATCAACAAAATTTTGGGGTGCATGGCCAGGGCCCGGGCGAGCTCGACCCTTTTTTGCAAACCGTAAGACAAGGTGCTGACCGATTGCTTGCGGATATGTTCAATCTCAAGAAAATCGATGATACTGTTTTCGATCTCTTGCCTTAACTCCATCTCTTCCCGATGGGCCCGTCCCCAGTAGAAAGCTGCTCCTAAAAGCCCGGTCTGTAAATGCGCATGGGAGCCCAACTTAATATTGTCCAGCACGGTCATACCGCGAAAAAGGGCGATATTCTGAAAGGTTCGAGCCAAGCCTGAGGCAGCCCGACGATCGGGAGAGATATGCGAGATGTTGGTTTGATCAAAAAGGATCTCACCTTTTTGCTGTTGATAAAAACCACCCAGACAATTCAAAATCGAGGTTTTACCGGCCCCATTGGGACCGATGATGGCATAGATTTCGCCACTATTGACGGAAAAACTCACATCCTGCAAAACCTGCAGACCACCAAATGAGAGATGCAAATTATTTACTTCAAGAATTGCCATAAACTCTTATATCGTCCTTTTTCTAACGTCGCCAGAACATCGGGGTGAAGAGTACTAGAACAGTATAGAGTTCCAAACGGCCAGCCAACATGGCAAAGCTTAAAACCCATTTGATCAGATCCGAAAAGTGAGCATACTGGTGGGTTGGCCCGACAATCCCGAAACCGGGGCCGATGTTGCCGACAGTCGCCAGAGCTGTGGCTACGGCGCTTAAGAGATCAACCCCGGCCAGGGTGACGACAAAGGTAACCAGCAGCAAGATAGTAATATAAAGAAAGAAAAATCCGGAAATTGCATAGACAATATTCTTACGTACCGCCCGACCTGATAAACGCAAGGGGAAAACCGCTTTGGGATGAATCAGATACTTCATCTCATTAACCGCCTGTTTGAACAAGACGACAATCCTGATCACCTTGATCCCGCCACCGGTTGAACCCGAACAACCGCCGACAAACATCAACAAAAACAGTACCGCCTGCGCCATATAAGGCCACGTCTCATAATCAGCTGTAACATAACCGGTAGTCGTTAAGATTGAGGCAACCTGAAAAGCTGAATAGCGCAGGGCCTCGGCAAAACCGGAATATATTTCAAGGTGAAGTTTATAAGCGACCATTAAGGTTGCGACGACAAAGATCAGAAGGTAGGCTTTAAGTTCGGTATTTGAAAAAAGGGATTTGACATTACCTGTCAGAAGGCGAAAATGAAGCACAAAATTCATCCCGGCCGCGACCATGAAAAAGGTTATCACCCAGTCTATATAAGCAGAATTGAAATGAGCTACACTGGTATTCTTGGTCGAGAATCCACCGGTAGCAACGGTTCCGAAGGTATGCGTCAAGGCATCCAGAAAACCCATACCGCCACCCATCAGGAGCAGGGTTTCAAGAACGGTCATACCAAGATAGATGTACCAGAGATACTTGGCCGTCTCGGCAATGCGTGGCGTAATTTTATCAACCGTCGGCCCGGGGGCCTCAGCCTTGACCAACTGTAGGCCACCGACGCCCAGCAACGGCAGAATTGCGACCGTCAAAACCACAATCCCCATACCGCCCAACCAGTGAGTCAAAGAACGCCAGTAAAGGATGGCCCGGGGCAAACTCTGAATCTCGGTCAAAATAGAAGCCCCGGTTGTCGTAAAACCGGAAATGGCCTCAAAATAGGCGTCACAAAATGAAGGAATCGTCCCGGAGAGATAAAAAGGCAGACAACCAAGTAGCGCCGCCATGCCCCAACCACAAACAACAAAGATAAAACCATCCTTAAATGAGGGATTGCTACGTCCGGAATTACGGGTCGCAAAGAGAAAGATGCCAGCGACCAGGGTCGTCGCCACAATCGGCTGAATAAAAGCCAGAGAGACCGAAAACTCCCGAAAATAGAGGGCCACCGCAACTGCCGTCAGCATAAAACCGCAAACAATCAACAGGAGATAGGATACAATCCGTAAAACGATTTTAGGACTCATATGAAATACTAATGCAGGAAAAGCTCTTCTAATAGATCAATCTGTTCAGCTTTGGCAAAGGTAATCACATTATCGCCCGCCTCAATCACAAATTCACCGTTGGGAACAAAATTCTTACTGCCACCAGCCTCTGGACGGTTAACGGCAACCACCAGGGAGCCATTCGGCAGATGCAACTCTTTCACCATTTTCCCGGCAATCCGGCTCGATGGATTGATGGCGAACTCAATCGCCTCAGCCTTGCCGTCAAAAATAGAATAGACCTGTTTAATATTACCGCGCCGCACATACTTGAGAATAGCGCTGACAGAACTGGCCTTCGGACTAACGGTTGCATCGATACCGAGTTTGTCGGCAATGTTCAGATAACTTGACTTGTTGACAACCGGCACAACCCGTCTGACACCAAGACTTTTAGCATAGATGGCAGTCAACATATTGAGAGCCTCATCGTGAGTTGTGGTCACAATCAGGTCGGAAGTGTACAGTTGTTCATCCTCGAAGAGCTTTTCATCCGAGATATCCTCGTTGATCACTAAGGCATCGGGAAAACGTTCGGCCAGATATTTGCAATGGTTGTAATCCTTTTCGACAATTTTAACACTACGACCCGAACCCAGCAGAAATTCAGTGACATAACAGCCGATTCTCCCGCCCCCGACAACCACCACATTATGCAGTTTATGGCGGAAACGACCGGTACGAGCTAAGATCCGTTCCATATTGCGATTGCTTGAAACGAGATATATCCGATCCCCTTCACAAATTCTGGTATCGCCATAAGGAATAATCACCTCATCATCCCGATTGATGCCGGCGATAATAAAATTGTGACGAATCTCCTTGCGAATCTCACGCAAACTCTTATCTCGAAAAGGAGAAACCTCATCGACAAAGACATTACGCAATTGGATATCGGTACCCTCAAACACCAGAACTTCACCGGTGGCACCATGAGCCACGATATTCATAATCGCCCGGGCCGCCTCAATCTCGGGATTGACGACATAGTCAATCCCGAGCAACGAATTCTTCAAAATACCACTGCGCCGGTACTGAATACTGCGAACCCTGGCAATCTTGGTCTTGACCTTGAACTCGTTGGCAACCACCAGACAGGAGACGATATTGACCTCATCAAGATTGGAAACCGCGATAAAGGTATCAGCCCCGTCGATCCCGGCCTCAGCCAGAATTTCCGGATTACTGCCTTCACCCTGAACCACCATACAATCAAGATGGTCGGCCACAAACTTCGCCCTGAGCGGGTCTTTCTCAATCAATACCACATCCTGATGACTGGTCACCAACTGCTCGGCCAGATGGAACCCGACTTCACCGGAACCGGAAATAACTATCTTCATTAACGCTCCATAAAAAAGATGACAATCTCCCAGGATTTCACAACAAGAATAATCAGGCACCGACCCTAACAGACCAGCAGATGAAAGTCAAATTCGGGGTAACTATTCAGCTAACCCGTAAATTCCGGGTACACAATACCGATTTCCTTCGGAGAATCGGGTTATGTCCCCGGAATTCACCGAAATTCATCAATATATGGTATTTTTCTACTTACACTGAAGAGTTCTAATCCAATTGAAGGTTCAATAAAAATTGTTGACAAAAGTTATCAAACAAGATAAAAATTATCTTCATTAGCCTCTCATCAGGCGCAAGCGAAGCACAATGATCGAGCCCCCCCCCAAAAAAAGTATAAGGAGTTAGCTTATGACTACTGCCGATGAAAAAATCCTGGCCGCCTTAAAAACTGCCATGGAAGCCGAGATGACCGGCCACCATTTCTACAATAATGCCGCAGCAACCACAAAAGACCCACAGGGAAAAGAGACTTTTGAACGTCTCGCAAAAGAGGAGTTACTCCATTTTAACTACCTTAAAAAACAGTACGGCAGCATCCTGGAAACCGGCGATTTTAACTTCTCCGCACCACTGGCAGCTAATCCAAATGCGGGAGTCAGCGGCCCAATCTTCAGTAACCAGCTTAAAGCCCGCATCAAACAGAGCCACTTTGAAATCAGTGCTTTAAGTGTCGGCATGCAGCTTGAACTTAACGCCGTCAACTTCTACCGTCAATGCGCCAATGAGTCTGACAACCCCGAAGTCAAGGCATTTTTCAACCACCTTGTCAAATGGGAGCAAGGCCACTACGACGGTTTCGCCCAGGAGCTTGACATCCTCAAAGAAGATTACTGGCAAGCCAACAACTTTGTCCCCATGTAGGAGCGGATTTTTGATGGCTAAGTAAAAAGTTCCGATATCCTGCGTTGTTTTGGTTTTCCAGACACTCGACATACTACATGTATAGTCTCGCGCCTGGAAAACCAAAACATCTTGTCTATCAAAATTTTTACTTAGCCATCCCGTGACTTTTTACGAATTCATCATGTTTTGTTCAACAAAAAAAGAAACCCGAAGTAAAACCGCTATGTTAAGCGATTTTACTTCGGGCTTTTATTTATGGGGTGAGTAAAGGGATTTGAACCCTCGGCCTCAGGAGCCACAATCCTGCGCTCTAACCAACTGAGCTACACCCACCATAGTACCAGTAATCTCCGAAGGCGTCACTAATTAATGGAAAAGCTCTCGCCTGTCAACCTGAAACTTACTTAAATGGTTACCCATGAAAATTCTTCTGCACTGCTGCTGCGGCCCTTGTGCCATCTATCCGGTCATGCAACTGCGCCAGCAAGGCCACCAGTTACGCGCTTTTTACTATAACCATATCCATCCTTACACAGAGTGGCAAAAACGTCGTGACACCCTGGTTAAATGGGCTCAGGAAGAGGAGTTGCCGCTGATTATTGATGAGCGCTATGAGTTGATAAATTTTCTGAAAAATGCGGCCTTTCGTGAACAACAGCGCTGTCTCTTCTGCTACCACGATCGTCTTGAGAAAGCGGCCCGCATTGCCCATAAAGGCAAATTTGAAGCTTTCACCACGACCCTGCTCTACAGCAAGTTCCAGCAACATGAAAAAATTTGCGAACTCGGCCAAGAGCTCGGCCGCCGCTACGGGGTTAAGTTCCATTACGAAGATTTTCGTGAAGGCTGGAGCGAAGGCATTGAGCTCTCAAAAGAGAAAGAGATGTATCGTCAACAATATTGCGGCTGCATCTACAGTGAGGGAGAACGTTATCTGGGAGCCAAAAAACTATATGACTAAAAATCTTCAAAATCTTCATTATCATCGAAAGGAATTATCTCTTCCGCTGAGAGGTTTTTCGTTTTCCCGGCCTTTGCTGGTACCGTGGTTTTCAAGACCGGAGCCTTCCCGGTGAGTCTCGGTTTAGCTGTTGCCTGAGGCAATCTTCTCGCTGACCGGTCGATTCCTCTTTTGGAAGAGGATTGAAGTTCAACTGAGGCCGATGAATCTCCAGAAGCTCTAGTCAACGGCTTGGTTACAGTTTTCAAAACCAATATCAGAACAATATGATCAACAGCAGAAGAGCCAAAGAGATCAGGGCAAGGCCCCATTTAATCTGCTCTCTCAAGGCGAAACGCTCGCCCGCATTATAAATATAGACCATCACCCCCGATCTCAATCCCGGTCAACGGTTTATGCGGCGGCCTGGCAATAGTCTTAACGGTTTCACGAAAAGAGCTTAAATCATCACAACTTTTCTGCTTGGTCTTCCATAGACGTAAAAAGCTGCGGTGTTTGACGCAAACGGGCAACTACCCTTTCGCAACCGATTGTCGTAACAATCTCAAAAAGGCCGGGACCGGCGAGTTGGCCGGTGATCACGGTTCTCACACCGTTAATAATAACTCCGGGCTTGACCTCCACTTCATCAGCAAAAGCCCGCATCAT
>DAOVTG010000152.1 GCA_030633185.1 Deltaproteobacteria bacterium | reverse complement strand
TAATGCTTCGTTTATTCGGCCCATTCTGGTGCGGCCGGTGGTTGATGCGATTCACGCTTTAAAAGGGAAAGCCTTTGTTACTGATACCAACACGCTTTATGTGGGGGCCCGCAGTGATGCGGTAAGCCACCTTGAGACCGCGATCCGGCATGGGTTTAATTATTCGGTTCTCAATGCTCCAGTATTAATTGCAGATGGTTTGCGGGGCAATAGTACGCATTCGGTCAAGGTTGATCTGCGTCATTTTCAAGATGTCAAGATTGCGGCAGAAATTTTTAATGCCGATGCCATGGTAGTTATGAGTCATTTTAAAGGTCATGAACTGCCGGGTTTTGGTGGGGCTTTGAAAAATTTGGGCATGGGTTGTGCCGGGCGCGAGGGTAAACTGAGTCAGCACGCCAATATCAGTCCCAAGGTAGCGCGTAAGCGTTGTGTCGGGTGTGGGCAATGTCTTTCCTGGTGTCCGGCGGAGGCCATCACTCTGGATGAAGAGAGTGGCAAGGCGGTTATCGATAATGATGGTTGCATTGGTTGTGGTGAATGTATTGTCATCTGTCCACAAAATGCAATTAATATTCGTTGGAATGAAACTATTCCGGTTTTTCAGGAGAAGATGGTCGAGTATGCTTATGGGGCTTGCCAAGGAAAGAGGGAGCGCTGTTTTTTTATCAACTTTGTCTTGCAGGTGAGTCCGGCCTGTGACTGTTATGGGCACAACGATACGCCGATTGTGGCCGATATAGGGCTTTTAGCTTCTCGTGATCCTGTAGCTTTGGATCAGGCTTGTGCTGATCTGGTGATCGCTGCTCCAGGCTTGCCCGGTAGTGCTCTGGGACTTGATGTTGAGGCCGGATGTGATAAATTCAAAGTACTTTATCCGGAGGTCGATTGGCGGCTGCAATTGGCTTATGCTGAAGAGATCGGCTTAGGTTCCCGAGCCTACGTTCTGGAAAAAGTTTAAGTAACGGTTCGGATACTCGGGTTATGTCCCCGGATTATCCCGTTGCAAGTTTAATTATGTTGTTAAAAATCGGAAAATGCTTGCAATTTGCTGCCTATTGGTGTAGCAGGCTCGTTTCTGGTTCAGCTTGGGGAAATCGGTTTTTCTTTAAGTTATAAACTTCCTTGCCCCGGATTTGGGGGCTATCTAACTCAAAAGGAGGAAATTTGAAAAATGAGTGAAGTGGTAAGAAAGTATGAATTGATCTATATCCATCCCGGCAACTTGCCGAGTGAGGATGTGGAGGCGGTGGACGAAATCCTGAACGGGATCCTGGAGCATATGGCGGGTGAACTTCTGCATCGCGAAGACTGGGGTGTGAGAGCCTTGGCTTATCCTGTGCAAAAGCATGCTGAAGGGCGCTATATCTTGTTGCGAATTGCCTGCCCGGCAGATTGTTTGAAAGAGATTGAGCGGCGTTTCAAGATTACCGAGTCGGTGATCAAGTTCCTCTCCATTCGACTGCCGGATGATTATGTTCAGGAGGTTATTCCTGAAGAGCCCGAAGTCGCTGTCGAAGAGGCTGCTGAAGAGGTCACTGAAAAGGCCGAAGAGGTTTCTGAAGAGGAAAATGTGGAAGAGGCCCGGGAAGAGGGTGTCGAAGTGGTAGCCGAAGAGGCTGCTGCCGAGGTTGAGGCCGCAAGAAGCAGCGATGATGCTGAAGATGAAAACCCGGGAGAAGAATAATGGCTTTTGCAAGAAAGAAAACTGACGCACGGGGGGGCAGTCGGCGTCGCTCCTTTGTGACCAGAAGAAAATATTGTCGTTTTTGTGCCGACAGCTCTTTGAAGATTGATTATAAGGATATTCGTCTGTTACGTTACTATATCAGTGAAAAAGGTAAGATCGTACCGCGTCGCATCTCCGGGACTTGTTCGGCCCATCAGCGTGAACTGATGGTGGCGATTAAGCGGGCTCGTAATATTGCCCTGTTGCCTTTTTCGGTCAGTACACCGAAACCATATTGATGGAAGGCTGTGGCCCTCTGCTGGTTCGGAGTTTGAAAAGTCGTGGTTGAGAATCAGGTTGTTGTAAGTCGAGCCTTAACGATTGCAGTAATTACGACGATTGTGCTCTACCTGGGCGGGGCTCTTTTCCCGATCTTCGGGGCGCTGGTTGGTCTGGCAGCGATTGCACCGGGTGTCTATCTCCGTTTTCAAACCTCTTTGCGTTGGCCGCCGACGGTTATGGTGCTGGCGGTTGTCGGGTTGCTTTTTTTAGGATTTAGAACCCCGGCACCGGTTGCCGTTTACTTTTTTGAATTCGGGCTTTCCAGTTTGGTTCTTGATGATTTATTAAGGCGCCGACGACCCGGGGTTGAGACCGTCTTTATGGCCGCAGCCGTAACAACCTCTATCGCAGCTGTGTTGATGTTGTGGCTGGGGCACGACCAGGGGTTAACGCCGGTTCTTCTGACCGAGCGTTTTCTGCAGGCCAATATCGCGGCTGTCTGTGCCATCTATGAAAATGCCGGAGTTTCTGCCGAACAGCTATTAGCCTTGCGGCAGGCGGCTGATGAGGTCGCAGTCTGGGCCGGTTCTTTTTTCCCGACGCTGCTCTATGTTGCCTTTTTTATGGTTCAGGCTTTTGGCTTCGGGGTGGCCTTTCTGTTTTACCGCAAGCGTCATGGACGCCTGCCGGAGATGTTGAGTAAGGCCTCACCTTTTTCCCGGTTGCAGCTCCCGCCGGTTATGGTTTGGCCCCTGATACTCTTTTTAGGTGGTGTGTTATTTTTGCCGTTGTCGGGCCTGTTGCGTTTTTTGTTCTTGAACGGGGCCGGTATTTTGGCTTTTGCCTACCTGGTTCAGGGGTTGGCAATAATGCAGTTTGCTTTTGAAGCTTTTGCTGTCGGAAAGGTTCAGAGGTTTTTTGTTTTTTTCTTTATCTTAGCATTTCAGTTTCTTTTTATCCTCTTTGTTTTGCTGGGGATATTTGACATCTGGTTTGATTTCAGAGAGCGGATTGTACGCCGTCAGCAGGCTGTGAAAAGGTAGCTTGCTGGCATCATCAAGAAACTGTGGAAAATATTTTTGGAGGATTTTTATCATGCGAATAATTTTACAGGAGCCGGTTGAACATCTTGGAAATATCGGTGAACTGGTGACCGTCGCTGATGGTTATGCCCGTAACTATCTTTTGCCGACCGGGCGGGCGATAGTGGCCAATGAGGGAAATGTCAACTATGTCAAGCACCACTTACGCGGGCTGGAGAAAAAGCGGATTAAACTCCAAGCTCAAGGTGAAGCTCTGCGTGATCGACTGGCTTCCTTAAAACTCGAGTTTGAGCGCAAAGTTGGAGAACAGGGCAAACTCTTTGGCTCGGTTACCGCCATGGATGTTGCGGAAAAAATTAAAGAGAGCGGTATTGAGATTGATCGGCGTAAGATTGAGTTGCCTGAAGCTATTAAGAGCGTTGGCGATTTTAAGGCCCTGATCAAGGTTCAGGTCGGGATTGTCGCTGAAATTAACATCGTTGTAGTCGGTGATCAGGAAGATGTGGTTCTGGTTGAAGAGAACGAGGCGGCGGCTGATTCTCCGGCAGAGGAGAGCGAGGCCGTTCAAGCGTAACTATCTTTCAGTGGCGGTTCTTAAAGACCGGGCCGTCACTGAAATTCCTTTCTAAGATCTTTCCCGCTTCAACTGTTTAACTTTTCGTAACTATTCAGGTACCCCCCCCTGCAAACTGTCGGGATTGGGGTCATTGCTGGTACAAGGTGCGTCAGCACCCCAGCTTTGACCCCGTTTATGAGGGCGAAGCAGAGTTCGCCTCTATTTGCTAAAATTTATGGTGGCACCTGAATAGTTACAACTTTTCCTTTCATTCCCTCTCTTTTTGATATACATATCTAGGAGGCTGTCCGAGACTGCCCTTTTCCCCCAACTTTTCGCTATGCTCAAAAAATTATCCTCGGAATATTAAGCATATGCCTGCGGTATTTTTTTTGGTTGGTAGAGGTTCGATTGTTCATGGCAAAAACGATTAAAAAAAAGGAGATTGCTGACCAGCTTCGCATTCCACCCCAGAGTCTTATGGCGGAAGAGGCCCTGCTTGGCGGAGTCATGTTGGAGAATGCGGCTTTAAGCCAGGTTTCCGATTACGTGAGGGAGGAGGATTTTTATCGTCCCGGTAACCGGGAGATCTTTAAAACCATACTTACACTGGCCATGAACCAGGAACCGATTGATCTGGTGACGGTTGCTGATCATCTAAAACAGAGGCAGAAGCTTGATGAGGTCGGCGGTAGTGGTTATCTCTCCTCTTTAGTTGATAATGTACATACCGCAGCCAATCTTATGGCCTATGCCAGGATTGTCAAGAATAAGTCATTGCTCAGAGGGCTGATTCATACTGCAACCGACATTGTCGAAAAGAGTTATGGAGAGGTTGAGGATGTTGATTTGTTGGTTGATGATGCGGAAAAATCGATTCTCGATGTCGCCAGAAACCGAAATCAATCCGAAATCACGCCGATAGATGAAGTCGTAAAAAGAAGTTTTGCGGCTATCGATGCCGCTTATCGGAGTAATACGACGATAACCGGAGTGCCGACCGGTTTTGCCGATATTGATAATCTTACCTGCGGTTTTCAGCGATCCGATTTAATTATTATCGCTGGCCGGCCGAGTATGGGGAAAACCTCTCTGGCCCTGAATATTGTGCATAATACTGCCGCAAATCCGGACACTGTAAACCGGGTTGCCTTCTTCTCTTTAGAGATGTCGAAAGAGCAACTGGTGACCAGAATGCTCTGCAGTCAGTCTGAGATTAATGCCCAGACTATCAGGCGAGGGCTTTTAAAAGATGAAGATTGGCCGCGTCTTTCCGAAGCCGCCGCCGTAGTTTCTGAATTACCGATCTATATTGACGATACGGCGGCCATTTCGGTGATGGAGATGCGGGCTAAAGCCAGACGTTTGAAAAATGATAAAGGTCTGGATATGGTGGTTGTCGACTATCTCCAACTGATGCGGGGTGACGGAGAGAGTCGGGAACGCGAGATCTCCGAAATCTCACGTTCCTTGAAAGCGATGGCCAAAGAGCTGGATATCCCGGTTGTCGCCCTTTCTCAGCTGAATCGCAGCGTCGAATCGCGGATCGACAAGCGACCCCAACTCTCAGATCTGCGTGAGTCAGGAGCGATTGAACAAGATGCTGATGTGATTATGTTTGTCTATCGCGATGAGGTTTACAACCCGGATAAACCGGACAATAAGGGGTTGGCGGAGATTCTTGTCAAAAAACAGAGAAATGGCCCGACCGGGGTTGTGAATATGAGATTTATCGGGGAAATTACTACATTTCGGGATGGTGTAGATAACCGTTTTGATAACTACGAGGGTAGTCCCGGAGAGGGGATGATAGGTGATGATATGGCGGTCAAAGAGGGTGATTTTGCCCATTTTGATGAGATGATTGATTCCTGATTGATCCCTATGATGCCCTCGTAAAAAGTCACGGGATGGCTAAGTAAAAATTTCGATATACAAGATGTTGTGGTTTTTCAGGCGCGAGACCATACATGTAGTATGGCGAGTGCCTGAAAAACCACAACAGCGCAGTAAATCGGACTTTTTACGACGCCATCTATGGGTTAATTTCTTTTTGGTGAGAGGAGTCGGTGATGTTGGGAGTCCGGAGAAAAATTATGGTGGCGGTGGATGGCTCCGCAGTCTCAGATAAGGCTGTATATGAGGCTGTTTGGCTGGCCTGTAGCCAGGCCGGCAAGTTCAAAAACAAGCTCTTTGCGGTTTTTGTCAAGGGCGACCAAGTCCAGGCCGCTGACGAGCTGTTTGCTCGAGGTCAGTCAGCTCAGGTTGAGGATGGTGACGGCTGGCAGCAGATTATTGACGATGCCTTTCTTGTGGTCAGGAAACTGGCGGCGGAGAAGGAGGTAGCTCTTGAAATCCTGATCGTTGAAGGTGACCCGGCGACTTTGATTATCCATTTGGCAAAAAAACATGATATTGATTTGCTGGTTATCGGTAGTACCGGGAAAGGGGCCATGAAGAGAGCCTTTTTAGGCAGCGTATCAGCTAAGGTCATTGAGCGGGCACCATGTGGAGTTTATGTCGTGCGGGCGTGATAAACAAAAAACCGGCCCCTCTGGGGTCGGTTTTTTGTTGTGGACGGCGCCGTAGTTATCCGAAATCGTCCTGGGCC
>DAOVTG010000262.1 GCA_030633185.1 Deltaproteobacteria bacterium | reverse complement strand
CGATATCCGGATCTCGGATGAGATTCTGGCCCGCCTGGTTGAGGCCTATCGCCGAATCCGTAATACCTTTCGCTTTCTGCTCGGTAATCTCAGTGATTTCAAACCGGAAACCGATGCCCTTGCATATGAAGATCTTCAGGAGATCGATCGCTTTATTCTCCATGAATTGGCTAAACTCCAAAAACGGGTGCTGAAAGCCTATGATGAGTATGAGTTTCATGTTATCTATCATGCCATCCATAATTTTTGCGCCGTGACCTTGAGCAGTTTTTATCTTGAGATTGTCAAAGATCGTCTCTATATCCTGCGTCAGGATGATCCGGTTCGGCGTTCGGCCCAGACTATGCTCTATACGGTACTCAACACTTTGGTTCGGCTTTGCGCCCCGATTCTCGCTTTTACGGCGGATGAAGTCTGGCGTTATATGCCGGAAACCGGGGCCGCTGAGAGTGTTCATCTACAGGAATTTTTGGCTTTACCGGAAAATTATGAAAATCCGAAACTAGCCGCGACCTGGGAAGAACTCTTAATACTCCGGCGTCTGGTTCTAAAAGAACTCGAAGTCGCCCGCCGGGATAAAGTTATCGGTAACTCACTGGAGGCTCGCCTTGAACTGGCCATGCGAGGTACAACTGCCGCCCTGTTGGAACGTTATCAGGAGCAGCTGGCCGATATCTTTATTGTTTCTCAGGTATCCCTGAAAAGTCTGGACGACGGTGTGACCGGCAGTCAAGAAAACCCCGATCTGGCTATTACTGTCAGCCCGGCGGCCGGTGAAAAATGCGCCCGCTGCTGGTGTTACAACGAAGAACTGACGGTACCGGAAGCAGAATTTCCCGATATCTGCCCGCGTTGTTTAAAGCAATTATAATAAAAGCGTAGCGAATCTCAGTTTTCATTTTCAAACTGTCTCGATGCGGGGACAGACCTCCAGGCAGGGCTTTAGCCCGAGCCGGGCTGAGCTCTGTCCCCACGCGAAGCAGGGCGAAGCAAAGTTCGCCGCTATCCGCTGTTACTTATCTCCAGGGAGGAAAAAATGTTTAAACATCTACATTACACAGAAGTTCCGGCTGAGGTGGTTGAGGTTGAGGGTGCGGATAAAGTAACTGTCCGTTGGGTTATCAGCGAGGCCGATGGCGCCCCCAATTTTGCAATGCGGATTTTCGAGTTTGAAGCGGTCGGCCATTCACCTTACCATGCCCATGATTGGGAACATGAGATTTTTATCCTGGAAGGGGACGGCTACCTGACGATTGAAGGCGAGAAACATCCCTTTAAACCGGGAGATGTGGTTTTTATTCCCGGAGGTACAAACCATAATTTTACCGCCGGAGAAAAGGGTCTGCGCATGATGTGCCTGGTCCCGGTCGGTTGCCGCTAGAAGCCAGTCCGAGAAAGCCCTTTTTCCCCAGCTCTTCGTTATTTTTTGAAAATAATGCTCGAAATACTAGGTGTATGTCTCCGCTTATTTTCAAAAAATGCCTCAATCTGAGAAAAAATTGCTATTCTCAGACAGGCTTCTATAGGAGGTTGCCATGATAAACTTGCAAACCAGTGATCTGCGTATTCAGGAGACCCGGTATCTGGCCCCTCCAGCCGTTCTGCTTAATAAATATCCCCTACCCGATGCCGGAGCCCAATTTATTCTTGAGAGCCGAAAAGCGATTGCCGGTATCATAACCGGTGTCGATTCGCGACTCCTGGTGGTTGCTGGCCCCTGTTCGATTCATGATCCCGGGGCGGCGCTTGATTACGCCCGCCGCTTGAAAAGTTTGGCCGACCAATATCCTGAAGAGCTTATGCTCGTGATGCGGGTCTATTTTGAAAAACCGCGAACCGTAGTTGGTTGGAAAGGGTTGATTAACGATCCCGGAGTTGACGGTAGTTTTGCTATCAATGAAGGTCTTGAAATAGCCCGGAAACTGCTGGTTGCAATCACCAACCTTGAGGTGCCGGCGGCAACTGAATTTTTAGATACAATCATCGGTCAATTTATTGCCGATTTGATCAGTTGGGGAGCGGTGGGAGCGCGGACTACCGAGAGTCAAATCCACCGTGATCTGGCTTCCGGTCTTTCGATGCCGGTGGCTTTCAAAAATGCTACGGATGGAGATATTCAGGTTGCCATCGATGCGGTACGGGCGGCCCGGACACCGCAATGGTTTCCTTCAATAACCCGTGAAGGGGTGGCGGCAATCTTAGCGACTAAAGGTAATGATTGGGGTCATATTGTTTTGCGGGGCGGCAGCAAGAGTGGACCTAACTACAAATCTTCCGAAGTAAATAAAGCGATCGCCGCTCTGGGAAAATCAGGTCTGCCACCCTATCTGATGATTGATTGCAGCCATGGTAACAGTTTTAAGGATCATCGCCGCCAGATCGAGGTCGCCGGTGATGTTTCGCGCCAGGTGGCGGCTGGTAATCGCCATATCTGCGGCGTTATGCTGGAGAGTCATCTGGTTGAAGGACGGCAGGATTACAAAGACAAAGCCTCATCCTGTTACGGTCAGAGTATTACCGATGCCTGTATCTCAATCGAGCAGACAGCAGCACTATTTGCCGAACTGGCCAATGCCGTCAAGATGCGCCGGGAAGGGGAGTAGACGGAGAGCAAAAGTTTACAATATGTGAAGATCTGTTTAACGATAAAAATCTGAGTTGTTGGACATGTCAGGAAGAGAAGGAATTTATGAGTAATCAATTCTTCGAACATCCTATACTTAACTCTCCTTATGAGTATCCGGCCCGTCATTGGGAGCTGGATGATCAGGGGCAGCCGACCCAGAGTATTATTGAGCAGCGTCGCAAGGCCGAGTTTATTACCCCTATTCCCAAGCCTAAAAAACGTAAAAAGCAACAACACATCCAGCCCCGTCTCTTTGCCGCCCACGAGCACACATCAAACAATCAGCAGTACGATCCCACCCCCATTATTAATGAGCTTCGCAAGAGTGTTGATGAATGGCGCGAACTTTCCAACCCTAATGATTGGAAGGTCACTCCTGAAACAGCTCGGCTTTTGCACCATTGGCGGCACCATAAATTCAGTGGTATCCGGCCCTTTTTTTGCCAGATCGAAGCAGTAGAAGTTGCAATATGGCTGACCGAGGTCGCCCCGCAACTGGGGAAGAAGGGCCGATGGTTTTTGGATCATTTGAGCAGTGCTAACCATGATGCCAATCCGGAACTGATGCGTTTGGCCCTGAAAATGGCCACCGGAGCCGGGAAAACTGCGGTCATGGCCATGCTTATTATCTGGCAGACCATTAATGCCGTACGCAGACGGGCCAGTAAAAAAATTACTCGTGGTT
>DAOVTG010000149.1 GCA_030633185.1 Deltaproteobacteria bacterium | reverse complement strand
TTGCTGCCCTTGACCGCCAGGGTTGTGCCGATCGTGATGCGGGGATCGTGCAGCGTCATGATCGCGGTTGAGCCTTGCACCAGTGTAACAATGCCGACCGCCCGGTTACCGGGGTTGAGGTGACTCTGAGTGCTCTGGATCAATCCTTGCCAGGGGCCGGTTGCCAGGAGCGGAGTGCTGGTCAGTGAAAGAGTCGCAATGAGTGAAATTACGAAAGCTGTTAAGATGTCTTTGCGTTTGGTCATATTTAGTCACTTTTAATTTGTGTTAATTTAGCCGGGTCAGGGTGTCTGTTGGTTAAGGAGAAATTAAGTTTACCGAGGGGATATAGGATCGGTAATGGAATACATCTCTGGTGATCAAGTCTAAATTGAGTTCGGCTGCTTGGGCACCAATATAAAAACCCGGTAGCGGATTCATCTTGACTCCGCCACTTTTGATGTACGTTAAAAAAACTTTTCCGGCCAGAAACAGGGCCTCTTTAGGGATCTCCTAAATCTGGAAACATGCCTTTGAAACAGCTTTTTCCAAATCTTCCATGCGCTTAAAACCTATGGATATTTCCGTGTAAATTATCGGGTTGATACAGATGCTCGAATGGCGGGGTTGATTCTCAAGGGTTGTCTCCGACCACTTGGCCCACTTCGGATCATCAAGAAAAAGATCAAGAATAACATTTGAGTCGACCAGAATTTTTGTCATTAATGTTCTCTGGTCGAGAGGAAATGTAATACCGGTAAGAGTATTACTTGTCAAGAGTTAAAGCAAGTTTTGTCGTAACCATTCAGGTGCCATCTGCAAACTGCCGGGATTGGGTCATTGCTGGTACAAGGTGCGTCAGCACCCCAGCTTTGACCCCGTTTATGGGAGCGAAGCAATGTTCGCCGCCATTTGTTGCGGCTTTATAGTGGGAACCTGAATAGTTACGTTTTGTCGAGGTATTTATCTGTCGTGGATGGTTGGGAAACGGCATGGATAGTAGAAGAGAGGAAGGGAAAAAGCAAGTAAAAAAGCCCGACCGATTAGGGCCGGGCTTTTTTTACGGGTAAATCTTGGTTTAGGAAATGATTACCACTTCCAGACTAGTTCTGCGCGGGTGATCCAAGCGATATCATCCTCTCCACTCAGATCTTCAACACCGTCGCCAGGAATCAGGCCACTGATGGTGTAAGAGACGGAGAAGTTGCTGGAAATGGGATATTTGACTTGAGCATCCATCGACCAACCGATTTCGTCATTGTCGATTCCCATGCCATCTTCTTCTTCAAACCACATATAGGCAGTCTGAACTTTGTAAGAGACATTGTTGCAGAATTTACCGGTTGCGCCCAAGCCGAGATAAATCAGGCCGGGGTTGTCACCGGTACCGGCGCCACTGATACCGCCGTATTTAGCACCAGCTCCACCGATACGTTCCGGGGTCAGGCCGTAAAGCGGTGCTCCGAGACCGTAGATATGCTCGTACATGTAGGCACCTTCCATACCGAAGGTCGGGGTGTAGCGGGTAATGTTGGTGATGCCGACGAAACCATCAGCGTCGTTATCAGTCCAATCGTCGTCACCTTCAACCCAGTAACCACCGATGTAGGGCTGGAATTCAGGCATGAGATCAATTTTCAAAGAGGCAAACATGGCAAAAGAGCTGATGTCGTAGTCATCGCCGCCAGGGGCAGTATCGTTGATCGTACCGGTTACGCCAACCAGCTCAAAACTAGGCATCAAAATGCCGATTTTGCCGTAACCTTCGAAGCCGAAGTAGTAGGCTTGGGCGTTACCGCCTGAACCTTGAGCGTCTTTACGCATATCACTGTAACATGCAAACGGGCTCAAGGTCAAACCGGCGACTTTGAAATTCATTTTAGCAATGTAGGCATACCAGTCGCTATCACGATAATCGGGAGTAACCACACCTTCGTCGGAGTCTTCAATGACGAGCATGTTGATCTGCCAATCCATAGCGTCGCCAGCTTTGCCGGAGATCATGACGAAAGGATGGTCATCACCATAGACGAGACCACCAGTTTTAAGGTCAGCCCAGGTTACATCCCAACCAGTTGTAAATTTGACGGCACCGAAGTCATACCAGAATTTTGAACGCTCAACACCGAATTCTCCGCCGAATGGGGAGGCGGTGCCAGCATAAGAGTTACGGTCGCCGTTGGATTTGGAATAGTGGATGTCATTTTCGAGGATGACGCGGAAACCAAAATTTTCGCCTTTACCGGCAAAACCTAAACGGAGTTCGTTGCGGATAAAGAAACCAGCACCCCAGCCGCCTTCATCCAAGGTGGTGTTGTCAGTGATGTCGCTGTCGAAATCATTCATGTTGGAACAGTAAGTCGGGATGAAACGGTTGCTTCCGAAGAGGGTCAGGTCAACACCCTTTTTGGCGCTTACCGTGCCTTCGCCCATGGCGGCAAATGATGAGCCGACCGTGGCGAGGATAAAGATAACGCTCACCAGTAGTGCAAGATAACTTTTTTTCATTTGTGTTACTCCTTTTCTTGAATTTAACTTCCTTTAAAAACTTACACCTTTACAACTATTTTATAAGCCAGCCCGGAAGTTACCCCTTTAGATCACTTCAAGTATCTGGCTAATAAGTGTTTAATCGGCTGGTCGGTCGCTTGATGTTCCGTGGTCTCACTACAGCTCACGGAACCTTTATCCTGCCCCACCCCCTTTCTATTTATCCGCTGAAATCAGCTAAGTAGATGACCGACAATATTGATATCTCCGATAAATCCTTCTCAATATAACAAGACATTACTATAACAGATTTTTAGCATGTGCGAGAAGAAATATCATTTCAACCACTGTTTGTCAACTGATTTTTAGATATTTTTAATCTTCCCTTTTAATAATTTTAATCTGTTCCGGTGAGAGTGTTAGTGGATAGGTGGATTCTTCAGTTATCAGATAGGTGGTTTCCGTGGTAACTGCGGAGGCTGGAATCCTGTCGTAGGGAGTGGGGGCGTGATGGCCCGGAGGAAAAGTCAATTTTGGCTCCAGAGCGACCACCATTCCGGCTTTAAGTTTCATGTGGTTACCGTGGCTGATAAAGGGAAACTCGTCGACTTCGAGGCCGACGCCGTGGCCGACGAAGCTTACCTGATCTGGGCCGTGGCCTAAGAAATAGTCGGCAAAGCCAAAATCTCGAGCCCGGGCCCGGGCCTGGTTGAAAATCTCTCCACACTCGGCTCCGGGCCGTAAAACGGCGACCAGTTCGTGGTTGAGGGACAGCAGATCCTGGTGGGCCCGGCTAATGACTTTGGGAAGTTCGTTGAGGCAGAGCATTCTCGTTAAATCAGCCAGATAACCTTCGTAGTTGACCATGAAATCAATGCTTATCGGAACCCCGTCTTTAATTAAATTGTGGCTCGCACCTTGAGAGAAGGCCGGGCTCAAACCGAGTCCGTTGGTCGGGGCGTCGAGATAGCCGCGGCGTGCAGCTTCACTGCCGCTGATGGCGTGGCCGAAAAAAAGCTCATTGTTCCAGCCCCGCATGCGAATAATGCCCAGGTGTCCCAGGCGGCGAGCTTGATGCTCAAGCTCGGCCATGAGTTCGATTTCGCTAACATTGCTGGTCAAGATCGAGGCGGCATGTTCCATAACCTGATCCATAATCTCAGCTGCTTTTTTAATGCGTGAGATTTCGTACGGGCTTTTGCAGGCGCGTAAATTTCGGATCAGGGGAGAGGCGTCGCTGATCTGACAGGAGTCCGGCAGGAGGCGCTGAAAACGGGCCAAAAGGCGGGCCGGCACGACATCCATTTCAAAGCCGATACAGCTTCGCGGTGTAATCACGGATCGTAGTTCAGTTTCCAGTTTTAGACTGTCGGCTGGTTGGGGGCGGAGAGCAACAATGGGTGATTCCTGGCGGGCGCGTTCGAGGCTGCGACGCACCCAGAAAACCGGGTTACCCTCGTCGGGCAGCCAAAGAATACCATCCTGTAAGGTGCCGGTAAAGTAATAGCGGTCAATATTCTGGAGGATTAAAAGACCGTCGAGACCGGCTTCTCCCAGCTTCTCTTGAGCCTGTCTGAGGCGTTGTTCGATCTCTTCGCTTGGAACCAGTTTATAGGAAGGTGGTAGGTCGGGAGGGTTTTGGTTCATGAAGCGTTGATTTTGCTCTCGATGTGGGAGAGGTAGTCGTTGATCTCTTTTTTGAGTTTGCCGAGTTCGTTGAGCCGGGATTCAATCTCGGTGCTGTGGCGGTGCAGGAGTTCGGCGACCTTAGGCAGGACTTTTTTGTTGGTTCGGTGCTGGTAATAGTGGTTTTCAAGTTCCGCCATCTCGCCCAGAGAGAGTCCCAAAAGTTTGAGTTTTTTAATGAAGCGCAGGCGGCGCAGGTCATCCTCGGTGTATATCCGCCGTCCTCCCTCAATCCGTTTAACCGTATTGAGCAGGCCGATCTCCTCGTAATAGCGGATAGTCCTGGTGCTTAGGTCGAGTAGTTTGCCGATTTCGCCGATGCGGTAACGTTTTTGGGGTTGGTCGGCCGAGTTGAGAGGGGCTTGGTTCATGTTGGTCTTTTATAATTATGCGTCTATCATTGTCAAGAGTTTTTTCTTGGTTTGCCAGTTAACTGTTAAAATTGGTTTGCCAGTTAACTGTAAAGAATTAAGGATTTTCAATGGGTTGCGCCGATTGATCAACCTTTTGGTATGGTTATATCACTGTTTTGTCTGCACTTCTAATATTGTCAGTATCTCATGATACCTTTCTACGGCGCAGAGAAATGGACTTTTTTGATTTAATAAGAATAGGGCTAATTTTAGTTGACAAATATATTTTTATGGTATAGAGGGTGCTGCCTATAAAGATGTTTTATGGTGATTTTATCTTAAGGATTACGAGTTATGCAGGAAGAAAAAACAGGGTCCGCACCACAGGTAATTCTGGAGGCTGAAGATGTCTCTTTGAGTTTTGGCGGGGTGAATGCCTTGCTCAGTGTCGGCTTCAAGGTGGAGAGAGGGGAAATTTACTCGGTTATCGGTCCCAACGGGGCGGGTAAATCGAGTATGTTTAATGTTATCAGTGGTCTCTATCGGCCGCAGCGCGGGCGTATCATCTACAAGGGCAAAGATATTACTAAGTTGCCGCCGCACAAGATGGCCCCTTTGGGGATTGCCCGCAGTTTTCAGAATGTTGAGCTTTTCAAGGGAATGACGGTTATTGATAATCTTCTTCTCGGGCGTCACATCCATATGAATAGCGGACTTTTCAGTGGCGGACTCTTTTTTGGTAAAGCTCAAAAAGAGGAGTTGCACCATCGTGAATTTGTTGAGGATCTGATCGATTTCCTTGAAATTGAACATATCCGCAAAAAACCGGTCGGTACGCTCTCTTACGGTTTACAGAAACGTCTCGAACTGGGTCGGGCCTTGGCTCTGGAACCCGAACTTCTGTTGCTTGATGAGCCTATGGCGGGGATGAACCTGGAAGAGACTGAAGATATGGCACGTTTTATTCTCGATATCAATCAGGAGAGAGATACTACGGTTCTTCTAATTGAGCATGATATGGGCGTCGTCATGGATATCTCCGACAAGGTGACGGTGCTTAATTTTGGTGAATTGCTGGCTACCGGAACCCCGCAGGAAATTCAGGAGAATCCGGTAGTAATCAGCGCTTATCTCGGTGATGAAGATTCGGTTTTTCTGGCCGGAAGAGCGGGTTAGAGGATAGTTTATGAAGCTTATGACGGGGGATACCCTTCCCAAACTCTTAAAACAGCAGGCCGAAAAATTCGGTCATAGCAGGCATGCTTTAAGGGAAAAAGATTACGGCATCTGGCAGAGTTTTACCTGGCAGGAGTACTATGAACATGTCAAGTATTTCTGTCTGGGCATGGTCTCGCTGGGCCTGAAAAGGGATGACAAGGTTTCGATTATCGGTGATAACCGGCCGGAATGGATCTATGCCGAACTCTCGGCCCAATGTGTTGGGGCGATTCCGGTTGGTATTTATCAGGATTCGATTCTCAAAGAGGTCTCCTATATCATCAATCTCTCGAAGTCAAAGTTTGTCATTGCCGAGGATCAGGAGCAGTGCGACAAGATTATTGATATGCAGGATGAGCTGCCTACGGTTGAATACATTATCTACCACGACCCCAAGGGCATGCGGACCTATGATGAACCCAAGTTGCTCTATTTTCCGGATGTCGAAGAGATGGGTCGGCGTTACGAAGAGGATAATCCCGGTTTTTTCGATCTTCAGGTCGAAGCTACTAAAGAAGAAGATGCGGC
>DAOVTG010000109.1 GCA_030633185.1 Deltaproteobacteria bacterium | reverse complement strand
TTTTAATAGGGTTTTCCCTGTTCCAAACAAAACCATGATTAATTCCATTGTAGATACATTGCTACGTATTGTGGCGTAATGAATTTCGTGAAACTTCAGATTTTCACCTCAAACGCACTAAAATATCGACATATAATCTATGGCAGGGTATAAGTCGTAAAAAAAGTACGATTTTCGGTTGAAAGAAATCGATTAAAGCCTTTATTTATAAGGATTTTATCTGCGCTCTAAAAGAGCCGCACCCTAATGTAAAATGGTGCGACATGGAAAACCAACAACGGGAATTGATCCTGGAAACAATTGAAAATCTTTTAGAGCTCCAGCTGAAGAGTGTGCGCAAGATGCTCAATAAAGAGGAGCTTACTGTTGGCGTAGTGCCGCGACGTGGTAGGTGTCGTAAGTCTCTTGTTGATCTGAGTGTTGAATTACTTACTGACAAACAATATCCTGTGCATATAGATAAACTGGTTGAACTTCTTATGAATCGCTATGGTCGTGTAACCAATCGACCAACGGCTTTCATGATGAGCACAAAATTTATGGGTCTCCAAGTGGTTAGAGTGGCTGGTATATGTCGACTGGCGGCACCACTTACAGATTCTCAGAAACGATATCTTGACGCATTGAATTTGTCAGAAGTCGATTTGGTCGGCTAATTTGACGCCGGAAAAAAACTCTAATAGATTACGAGTGAGGAGTGGGGAAAGTGCGTTAAAATCCGAAGAGCTAGGGGAGATGATTAAATTGTCAGGGTAGGTAGCATATAAAAAGGGCTTGACAAATCGGCTATCTTTATGAGGGTTACCAGCATTGATGACTCATTGATACAAGCAGTTCTTGATGCCGCCAACCAAGCTTCATCCACTCAAAGATCATGATAGCCCCAAGAAACAGGCGTTGGAATATGTCGTGAAATATCTTTAGTTTTAGGCTCTGATTTAGGAACTTACGAATAATGAATAAGATTGCAGTGATTGGCGGCAGTGGGGTTTTGGAGATAGAACTTTTTGCCGGGCTCAAAAAACGTGAAATTGAAACTGCCTATGGTCGGGTGATGGTTGATGAAGGGGATGGTCTCTTTTTTTTACAACGTCACGGGATGCCGTTGGTACCGCCCCATAAACTTAGTCATCATGCCAATCTTTTAGCACTCAAGGAGTGCGGGGCCAAGTATATCGTTGCGGTTAATTCAACTGGCAGCCTGCAGAGTGATTTGCAGCCGGGTTCACTGTTGGTGCCCGATGATTACTTTAATCCCTGGGCGATCAAGACCTTTTTTGATGATCGTCTCGAGTTTGTGACGCCGGGGCTTTCAACAACGGTGCGCCGAGCCATTATTGATACGGCCGCAAAACTCTCGGTAGAGCTGGTTGATGGTGGAACCTATATCCAGACCACCGGCCCCCGTTTTGAAACCCGGGCTGAAGTCCGGGTGCTGGCCGGTTGGGGCAGCGTTGTCGGTATGACGATGGCCCACGAAGCCACCTTGGCTCGGGAGCTGGGACTTGAATACGCCTCTCTCTGCCTGGTCGACAATTATGCCAACGGGGTTTGTGATCAAGTGGTCGATTTTCGCGAGATCGAAAAAGCGCAACAAAAAAACAGTCGGATTCTGGCCCGTTTATTACCCAATGTGGTTGAGTGTTTGCGACAATAACAAACAGACAACTTTGAATTTAATGAGGCATATGGATGAGTTTATTTTTACGGCAGGTGGTATTGGACGGGGATAAGGTTGATATCCTGATTGAAAATGGTTTGATCAGCAAGATAGCTCCGTCGTTGGATGATGTGGTTGCCGGTCAGGTGATCGAGGGCGACGGGAAAGCCGTAGTGCCGGGTCTTTACAACGGTCATACCCATGCCGCCATGACCCTTTTTCGGGGGCATGCCGACGACATGGAGCTTTTGAGCTGGTTGACCACCAAGATCTGGCCACTTGAGGAGAAATTGACCGAAGAGCTGGTCTATCACGGAGCTCGGCTTGCCTGCTTAGAGATGATTAAAAGCGGTACGGTTTTCTTTAATGATATGTATTGGCATTTTCATGGCACCGCGCGAGCCGTCGAGGAGATGGGATTACGGGCCGCTCTGAGCGCGGTAATTATTGATCTTGACGATCCTCAGCGTCTCAAAGAGCAGATCGCTGCCAACCGGGAACTTTTTCAGGCAAGCCGGGATTATTCCGACCGTCTGCAGTTTGTTCTCGGGCCTCATGCCATCTACACGGTGTCGCGGGCCGGTTTGGAATGGGTTCGTGATTTTGCCGCTGAACACGATCTTTTAATCCATCTCCATCTTTCGGAAACCGAACAGGAGGTGCGTGATTGTCTCAAAAAACATGGTTTGCGGCCGGTCGAGTATCTTGCCGATATCGGTTTGCTGAGCGAGAAACTGGTGGCCACCCATGTCGTCTGGCTTGATGCCGATGAGATCGCCATACTGGGGGAAAACCGGGTCAAAGTTATCCATAACCCGATTTCCAATATGAAACTTGCGGTCGGTAAAACCTTTGCCTATCGCCATTTCATCAAGCATGGGGTACTGGTGGGCTTAGGGACTGATGGTTGTGCCAGCAACAATAATCTTGATATGTTTGAAACCATGAAATTTTCCGCTCTGCTCCAGAAATTTGCGATTAATGATCCGACGGTTCAGCCGGCGGCTGAGGTCTGGCGTATGGCGACGGTTAACGGTGCCAAAATCTTTGGGTTATCGGGCGGCGTTGTTGCTAAAGGGCGGCCTGCCGATCTTCTTTTGATCGATACAGACCGGCCCGAAATGGTTCCCGGACACAACCTGATCTCCGATCTGGTCTATTCAGCCTCCGGGGCCGTGGTTGATACGACGATAGTTGCCGGTCAAGTGCTAATGCACCAGCGCAAGGTCGCCGGTGAGGAGGAGATTATTGCCGCGGCCAAAGATGCGGCCCGCCGTTTACTTAGCCATTCCATGACTTTTTACGAAGGTATCATAGGAGACTAAATGCCGATTGAGATTGAGCGAAAATTTCTATTGTGTGATGATAGTTGGTGTTTAAAGGCTGACGCCGGGATCGGTATGCGCCAGGGCTATTTGAGTAATAATTCAAAAAACTCAATTCGAGTGCGTATCGGTGGTGAACGGGCCCATCTCAATATCAAAAGCAGTACGCCGGGAACCGTGCGGCGTGAGTATGAATATTTGATCCCGGTGGCCGAAGCCGAAGAGCTGCTGGCCGATCTCTGTCATAAGTTGCTTATCGAGAAAATCCGTTATCATGTAGAGTTTTCAGGTTTTACCTGGGAGATTGATGTTTTTTCCGGCATCAATCAGGGTTTAGTCGTGGCGGAAATCGAATTGATTAAGATCGATCAAGATTTTCCCCGACCGCCCTGGTTGGGACGCGAGGTCTCCGATGAAATCCGTTACTATAATTCCCATCTGGCCGGTTACCCTTATACTCAATGGTCTGCAGAAGAGAAACTTTAGGTTCTTGCCGGTGAAGATTCACTCAAAATGGTCAAAACATATTTTAGCCACAGACCCACACTGACACACACGGACGGAAATTAAAAGTCTGTGTGCGTCTGTGGCTAATTGATGCCCGATTTTTTGTAACCTTTTTGGTTTCGGCTGAGCCGAGTTGGGGTTTTTTATGCAACTGTTGAAAACCGGAAATATTGATCGCTATATTGACTTAGCCCGAGGTCGTGGTGAGGCAGATTTATTATTACGGAACGTGCGCCTGGTCAATGTTCTCTCCGGCGAAATCCATCTTGCTGATGTTGCGATAGCCGAGGGTCTTTTTCTCGGGTTTGGGGATTATTCGGCTCGAGAAGTTGTTGAAGGTGAAGGGCGTTATCTGGTACCCGGCCTGATTGAAGGGCACATCCATATTGAGTCGAGCCAGATTCTGCCGTCCGAATTTGCCCGTCTGGCGGCGGCCCGCGGTACGGCCGCAGTGGTTGCCGACCCCCATGAAATCGCCAACGTGATGGGGGTTGATGGGGTCGAATTCATGCTGGCCGCAAGTTGCGGTCTGCCGGTCTCTTTCTTTTTTATGGTTCCCTCCTGTGTTCCGACAACGGTAATGGAGACCGCCGGGGCGGTAATTGATGCGGCTGCGGTTGCGGCTTTACTGGAAAAATATCCCGACCGTCTTTTAGGGCTGGCCGAGGTTATGAATTTCCCCGGAGTTATTAACCGGAATCCGGAGACTATGGCTAAAATTGCCGCCGCCGGGGGGGGGATTATCGACGGCCACGCCCCTCAGCTCTCAGGTCTCGACTTAAACAGCTACATCATGGCCGGACCGGGCAGCGATCATGAAGCAACGACGCTTGATGAGGCCCGGGAAAAATTGCGTCTCGGGATGCATCTGATGCTCCGTGAAGGTTCGCGTGAGCATAATCTCGATGATCTCCTGCCGATCATTAATCGCTATAACAGCGCCAACTGCTCGCTGGTTTCCGACGACCGTCATGTTCTTGACCTGCTGCATAGGGGCCACCTCGATTATTCAATTCGCAAGGCGATTGCCGGAGGTTTGGCACCAATAGTTGCGGTTCAGATGGCAACTATCAATCCGGCTCGTTATTTCGGTCTTAAAGGGCGCGGTGCGGTGGCTCCGGGCTATCGGGCCGATTGTCTGTTGCTTGATGATCTCGAATCTTTTACCATCAGTCAGGTTTTTCTGGCGGGTCGGCCTTTTGACGAAAAAGATTTTGTCGCACCGCAGCTGCCCTTGCCGGGTAATACGGTATCGGTTGCCGGGTTATCTGAAGAGAGTTTTGTCATCTCGGCGGTCGGTGAAAAAATAAAGGTTATAGGCATAGTTCCGGGACAGTTGGTAACCCGAGAGATTATTGTGGCACCGAAGTTCGAGCAAAACTATGCCGTGGCTGATCCTAAGCGGGATCTGTCTAAACTGGCGGTTATCGAGCGCCATCAAGGCAGTGGTCGTATCGGTTTAGGCTTTGTTCAGGGGTTGGGACTTGAACGAGGAGCTTTGGCCGGAACCGTGGCCCATGATTCACATAACCTGATTGTCGCCGGGACAAGTGATGCGGATATGTTGCTTGTGGCCCGGGTGGTCAAAGAGATGGGCGGCGGCCTGGCAGTCGTTGCCGACGGTCGCATCATGGGCCGTCTGCCCTTGCCGGTGGCCGGTCTGATGAGTGTAGAAAAGGCTGAAACCACGGCGGCGGCTCTCAAATCATTACAGGATCAGGCGGCCCTTTTGGGGGCTGTTAACGATCCCTTTATGACCCTCTCCTTCCTCGCCCTGCCCGTTATTCCGTCCCTGAAACTGACCGACCGGGGGCTGGTTGATGTCGACAAATTTTCCCTGACCGATCTTTGGTTAAATTAATGGAAATAGGTGATGATTAAATCGAGTATAAAAATTCCCGATGGAAACCGGAATGATAAGGATGCAACTAAAATCACCAGAATTGGTTACAATCCGGAACCGGATTTTACCAAACCGATTTTGGTGATTGCGCCTGAAAAAAAAGAACGGATTTTTTTGAGCCTTCTGTTTCTCTACGGTAAGGAGAAAGCGGCAAGGATAATGCCTGAGATAGAGCGCATTCTCAAAGTTCACCACGCCCATAAGCCCGAGGAGTTGATCGCTGCGGAAAAAGATTTTGAGGCAAAAGAGCGGTTTACAGAAAATGACTTGGTTTTAATTACCTATGGTGACATGATCAGGGGCCAGGGAAGTACGCCGCTTGCTACCTTGCACGATTTTGTCAATACCTATAATTTGGGTGCTATCAACACCCTGCACATTCTGCCCTTTTTCCCTTACTCTTCCGACCGGGGTTTTTCCGTCGTCAAATTTAAAACCGTAGACCGGAGACTGGGAAGCTGGATCGATATTCTTAATATGGCTGCCAATTACGACTTGATGTTTGATGGTGTACTGAACCATTGTTCAGCAAAATCACGGATGTTCAAGGAGTTTTTGCGGGGGAACCCTCTTTTTAAGGACTTTTTCATCTCCTATGAATCGCCGGATGAACTGACTCCTGAACAGCGGAGCAAGATCTTTCGGCCTCGGACTTCCGATATTCTGACAAAATTTGATACCATCGAAGGCCCCAGGTATGTATGGACGACCTTTTCCGCAGATCAGATTGACATCAATTTTAAGGATCCATACGCCCTCAGGGAGTTAATCGAAGGCCTGCTTTTTTATGTCCGTAGAGGGGCTGATATTATTCGTCTGGATGCCGTGACTTATATCTGGGCGGAGCCCGGAACCGAATGTGTCCAGTTACCCGAAACCCATGAAATTGTAAAACTCCTGCGTGATGTGATGGATATTGTCGCTCCAAACGTGGCCTTGATTACCGAGACCAATGTTCCGCATGAAGACAATATCTCCTATTTTGGCAACGGCAAAGACGAGGCCCACATGGTCTACAATTTTGCCTTGCCGCCATTGGTTCTACACACATTTTATCGAGAAGATGTGACTGCTCTTTCGCGCTGGGCCCATGAGTTGAAAGTCGTTTCCGAGACGGCCACATTTTTTAACATGCTGGACACTCATGATGGTATCGGGCTTATGGGGGTCAAAGGAATTCTGGCCCAGTCGGATATCGATTTTATCACTCAGAGGGCAAAAGCGCACGGCGCCCTTATCTCCTATAAAATGACCGAAGATATGAGCGAAGAACCGTATGAAATAAACTCAACCTGGTGGAGTGCTATTAATGATGACAGCTGTGACGAAGAAATTTTAATCAAGATCAAGCGCTATGTTGCATCAAGAAGTCTGGCTTTGGTTCTGCAAGGCATACCGGCAATCTATGCCCACGGTACCATCGGTACGCCAAATGATCACGAGTTGGTTGAAAGGAGCAAGCAGAATCGGGATATCAACCGAGGAGTGATCGACAGTACGAGTTTAGCTCTGGCTTTTAAAGACCCTAACTCAAAACTTTCACTTCTGCGTTATTATGCCAGCAAACTTTATCTCTCTCGTACCAGAAACCGCGCCTTTCATCCGCAAGGGAACCAGCGGGTCTTGATGATTTCACCGGAGGTTTTTACGGTTTTAAGAAGCTCCCCGGAAAAGGATCAGCATATTCTGACGATGACAAATGTCACCAACCGCGCTTGCCGCGTGGAGATATTTCTTAACGACCTCGAAATTGAGGATAAAAATTGGTTTGACCTTCTGGCTGAAAAGGAGTGGCTGGCGGTCGAGGGAAAACTGTTTATCGAATTACAACCCTACGATGTTATCTGGCTGACGCCTGCGGAGTGATCTTTTTTCTTGTTTTCTCAACGTTCCCTGCCTTTGCGAATAATATCCACAATTGCACTCGATGTTATTTTTGCCTTGATTGATGGAATATCTAAAGGTGAAGATGCTATTTTTTCCGGAAGCAGAGCAAAAGTCCGCCCGTCTTTTCTGCGAATTAATACTTTTTCGGTCTGTTCAGCCTGTTCAAGGACTGTGGCAAGTTTTTGTCGAGCCTCTGAGTATGTATAAACCTGCATGCTAAACCTCCATTGTTGTAATATTTAAACTTTCTGCAGCTATTTTAAGTTTTCGATCCAGGGTCAACAGCGGCGCTTTCTGTCTGATAGCACAATCTATAAGCTAAAGTTTCACGCTTTTTATTGACTCTAAATTTCACCTATCAATATTAAGCGTATCAAGCTAGTATAGTTTTTGCCGCCTGCTTTATAAGTAATTGATATAGTTGAGTTTTTTTGAGCGCGTTTTGGACGAAAAAACAATAAAACCCTTTGATTTTAACGCTTTAACGTGACAGCGAGGCCATATTGTGTTATATCTTTTGTACCAAACAAAAAACACAATGGAGGCCTCGCTATGTTCCTACTACACTCTTTACGCAAAGAATTCAAAGAAGATTTTGCCCACTCTCGAAAAGGTGATGAACGATCAATTTGGTTTATCTACAGCATCATTGCCATCATTATTCCGTTCACGTCTTCGAAAACTTCTAATTTACTGAGATCTCTACAGACTCTCTTTGGTTTTAACATTGGTACCTTGTCGGTGCGGCGCTACTACACTTTTATGGGATCACCAAAACTTCCATGGGATAATCTTTGGAAACGATTGTGGAATTTGATTC
>DAOVTG010000061.1 GCA_030633185.1 Deltaproteobacteria bacterium | reverse complement strand
TCGTAAAAAGTCCGATCTACTGCGCTGTTGTGGTTTTTCAGGCACTCGACATACTACATGTATGGTCTCGCGCCTGAAAAACCACAACATCTTGTATATCGAAATTTTTACTTAGCCATCCCGTGACTTTTTACGAGGGCATTAACTCTTGAATTAAGAAAATCCCGAGTGGAGGTTTTTGGTGCGTAAGATTGCCTGTCAGAATTTTAAGGGAGGTACCGGTAAGACGACGACGGTTATCAGTCTGGCCCACTGTCTGGCCGAGGCCGGAGAGAAGGTTCTAGTTGTCGATCTCGATGCTCAGGGCAATGTTGCTGAGAGTCTTGGCGTGACGAGTGAAAACACTCTTTTTGACCTGTTGGTTGACGGCAAACCTTTGGCGGACTGTTTGGTCGAGGCCCGGAAGAATCTCTTCTGCCTGCTTTCTGATCAGACTGTGGCTGCTTGTGAGGCGGTGCTCGTGACCCGGCCGCGGCGGGAAGAGGCTTTGAAACGGGCTCTGGCTGATATCGAGCAGGTTTTACCCGAAATCAGCGTCGTTTTGCTTGATTGTTCGCCTTCACTCTCGATTCTTGGTCAGAATGCATTGGTTTATGTCAATGAACTCCTGTTGCCGGTAAGTATGGACTATCTCGCCATGGTTGGCGTCGGCCAGGTTTTTGAAAACCTGAAAATGATTGAAGAGTATTTTGATAAAGAGGTCAAGGTCTGCGGTATTCTCCCGACCTTTTATGATAAGCGGGTCAATGTTAGTAAAGATGTACTGTCAGCCCTCAAGGAGAGCTACGGAGATTTGGTTTTACCCCCGGTGCGGGTTGATACCAAGGTTCAGCAGGCTTCCAGTCGGCAGCAGACAATTGTTGAGTTTGGGGGACGTTCCCGGGCTCGTGAAGATTATCAGAGGATTTATGAGGAGTTGTTCGTATGACAACCGCAAGTGGAAAGAAAACCCCTAAAACAGGTAAGGCTCCGGCCCGTCGCGGTCAGCGCAAAAAGGTAATTGAAAAAGCTCCGACCCCGGTCGAAATCGATAAGCAGAAGATGGCCGCTTTTTTCAGTGCGGCCGGGCTTGAAGAGACTCCCGCCAAACCGGGGGAAAAGCTCGTCAAGGCACCTGTAAAAGTTAAGGAGGCTGCGGCCTTCAAAGAGCCAGTTAATGAGACTGTTGAGGAGCCTGTTAAGGAGCCTGTTAAGGTTAAAGAGCCCATCAAGGTTGAGGAAACCAAAAAAGTAGTTTCTAAAAAGAGTGTGGTTCAGCCTCCGGCCAAGCCGATTCCGACTCCGGTTGCCGAAAGCATTCCGGTGGAAGAAGCCCCACCCGCAGCCAAAAAACCCGAAAAGATTGAAGCCGTAGCCGCTGCTGCACCCGCAATAATGACCGTAACCGAAAGTAAAGATAGTGATAGTAAAAAAGGTGAAACCCCAATGACAACAACTGCTCCAGCCACCAGCGGTGGTTCAAATTCAGGTTCTTTCAGTATTCTTCCCATGCTTGTTATCTTGGCGGCGTTGGCGGTCTGCTGGTTCTACTATGTCTCTTCCGTTCCCCTGAAAAAGGCGGCTATCGTCCAGGTTGAGCAGGGTAAGACGGAGATTTCCGTCCTGTCGGCAAAAATCAAGACTCTTGAGGCTGAAGTGACCAGGTTAGGGGTTAAACTGGGGATTTTTGAAAAAGCGGCCGTAAAGGCTAAGGCTTCGGCAAAAAAAGGCGTGGCGGTCGTGAAAAAGGCGGCTCCCAAAACTGTATCAACACCGGCAGCCGTGAAGCAGGATCCATCCTTTGACAAGGCTCCAATCCCATTCTGGCAGCAGATGAAGAGCCGTGGTTCTTTAATTCAAAAATCTCAGAAGAATGTGAGACCGGTGCTTGAGACGCCAGCAGTTAAGGTCGATTCATTCAGTAAAGCGCCCAAACCTTTCTGGCTCAAACCAAGGGTTAAGCCGGCTGCCGCCAAGGTAAAAAAAGAGGTGAAAATTTCAGCTCCGCCAGTGATCAAGGCCGCCCCCAAAGTGAAAAAAACAGCCACTAACCAAGAGCCCGCAGCCGCACCGGTTTTCGATCCCTCTTTCAAAAAGGCACCCAAACCTTTCTGGATTAAGGATTGATGGTTAATTACGAACTGATTACGAATTATCAATTCGTAATCAGTTTAGCGGTTCTCTTTTCCATGCCAAATTCTGAGAATAGACAAAACATCTTCTCTAACTTCATACCGTACAACATAGCGACCGAAGATTAATTCACGTATTTCACCCGGCAGATTATCTACAGGCCTTCCTATTTGTGGGGTATGTAAGAGGCTGTTGACGGCGGCTCGCATTCTTTTGGAGACTCGTCCTGCCGCAGCTGGATTATTCACGGCTATGAACTCGCGCAACCGTACCAAATCATGTAAGGCAGCTTTTGAAAATTGCAGCTTCATTGTGGCGGTTCCTGCTCCTCAGAGGTTCCCCAGCTAGACAGCCAAGTCATAACCTTGTCACCATCAACGATCTCTCCTGTCTCGATCTCCTCAAGGGCTTCCAGCGTCTCCTCTTCTCTGCGAACTAATTCTTTCTCCTGCTTGACATATTGAGTCATTAGCACGCGTATTGCGTGACTTAAATTCATTTCATGAGCGGCTGCTATTGCCGTAAAATCTTTCTTCAATTCTTCCGGGATTCTAGCTCTTATTACTGCTGTCTTCATATGAAAACCTCCTTTGGTCTACAAAGTAGTACATTTTAGAGCTAAAAACAAG
This sequence comes from Deltaproteobacteria bacterium, assembly GCA_030633185.1. Lineage (GTDB taxonomy): Bacteria > Desulfobacterota > Anaeroferrophillalia > Anaeroferrophillales > Tharpellaceae > Tharpella. Next base: position 8,833 of record DAOVTG010000061.1, on the reverse strand, counting down.
TATTTCTGAAAGCCTTTTGCAAAAGGTTTAGCAGCTCGGAAGTGCGCTCAAGGTCAAACTTGTATCCGTCAAGTTCAATAAGCGGTGCTATTTCCATTAGTGAGCTGGTGAGAAAGGCTCCGTTACACTCCCCTAGATCTTTTGGGTAAAGGGGTACTTCCCGGCAATCAAGACCCAATAGGTTTGCGGTTTGCAGGATGAAAGCCCTAGTGATGCCGGGCAGGAGGCCGGCTGTAAGCGGCGGGGTCAACAGGGTTTTGTCCCGAATCAAAAAAAGATTGGAGAAACTTCCTTCGCAGAACTCCACTTCGTGATTAAGAAAAATTCCTTCGTCAAAACCTTTTCTATGGACCTCTTGCAGGCCAAAACGATTTTCCAGATAGTTCAAACTTTTTACTTTAAGTAAAGGATTTTGACGATCCCTTCGCCAGGGCAGGATCAAAGCCCGCATGCCCTGTTGACGTTGTTTGATGCTCTCAAGATCAAGTTCCGTAGCCCGGATCAACAAAGTTGGCGGCAATATCTTATCAGTGTTGTGGAGTTTTGCCGTTCCCCGGCTGACGATTATTTTGATCGTACCCGGTTTTTTGGTGAGTTGGTTGGCGGTCAGCAGCTCGGCGATAATGGTATGACTTTGTTTGAGGTTGCGGGGTTCGGGAAGGGCAAGTGTTTGCAGGCCCAGTCGCAATCGGGCAAGGTGGTTTTCAAGTTGGAATGGCTGACCGTGATAGCTACGGATTGTCTCAAAAAGACCTTCACCAAAAAGAAAACCCGTATCAAGCGGCGAAATAGAAGCCTCGTTTTCGGGGATAAAGCGGTCATTGATATAGATAGTATTATTCACTGTCTCTGTTTTTCAAACATTCAAAAACAACCCTGATTTCGTCGTAGGAGATTTTCTCTTCAAGCTTTATGAAGATCGGCTTTAGTGGTGCCGGGCCCAGCTCGGCCATAACAGTTTCAATTTTATTTGTATTTTCCACACTAACCCAGGGTGAGGGATCAGTGATTTTTAAATGGCGGATGTAGGTATTCAGGTAGCCGCTGGTGGTTGAGTGAGCCCGCTCCATCTTTGCGGCGGTCGCTTCTATAGAGAGCCCTTCGCCAAAACAGGCAAAAGCTTTAAGTTCTGATTCACTTAAATGACCCGGGCCGGGTCGGGGTTTTTGGGGGCTGCTAGTGGGTTCGGTCTGCAGGTTAATTCCAAGATCATATTGTTCGCAGTAGGTTTTGATACGGTTGGTGAAAATTTCGCCGAAATCCTGGAGTTTCATTTCACCAACCCCTTTAATCAAGCGGAAAAAGTCAAGGTTTGCGGGTCGGTGACGGGCCATATCGTAGAGTGAGGCATCACTGAATATAACATAAGGGGGGACTTTGCGGGCCTCTGCCAGTTCTCGACGCAAGCTTCTCAGGTCGGCGAAAAGTTCAAGCTCTGCCGGTGTCAATATAGTTTCGCTCGTAACTGTTGAGGATGAACTATGTTCAGCTTTTGCCTTTAGTAATCTCGGTTTTTTTTCTCCGCGCAACAGGGCTCGACCGTCAATCGTGACTTTGAGGATCTGATACTCACCTTCACGAACCAGGAAATCCTGGCTGATGAGTTGGTTGAGCCACTCTTTAATTTGTTCACTTCTTTGTTCTTTTAAAATTCCCCAGGTCGAGAGTTGATTATGATTGTTGGCCTTGATCCGGCGGTCGTTGGATCCTTTAAGAACCTGGGCGCTGTAGAGCAGGCCGAAATTTTCCCCCTGGCGCAGGATACTAGAGATGATTTTTTGTCCGGTAGTTAGCGGGTCATCGATCTCCGGCAGCTCTTCCAAACAAATATCGCAGTGTGCGCAATTATCTTTTTCAAGTTCCTGGCCAAAGTAGTTTACCAGAGTACGGTGGCGGCAGTTGATTCCTTGAGCATAATTGCTCATAGCGTTTAGGGAGCGTTGGGTTCCCTCGGATCCTGCCTGATTTTCGGCATCATTGAGGTTTCGCTGCCAGCGTTGGAGATCGTTGTTGTTGTGGAAAAGAAGGCATTCGGCTGGCAGACCGTCGCGACCGGCACGGCCGCTCTCCTGTTGATAATTTTCTAAAGCTTTGGGCAGGCCGCTGTGGATGACAAAACGGATGTTTGATTTATCAACCCCCATGCCGAAGGCGATGGTGGCGACCATGATGCCGGATTCATGATTGATAAACTCTTCCTGGTTTCTTTTCCGTTGATGATCTACCATTCCGGCGTGGTAAGGCCAGACCGCAAGACCTGAGTCAGCCAGTCGGTTCGCTGTTTCATCTACCTCTCGGCGGCTTTGGCAGTAGATGATCCCGGACTGCTCTGAATGGCGTTCAAGAACTTCCATGATCTGGGCAAAATGGCGTGAGCTTTTGCGAAAAACCCGGTAGGTCAGGTTGGGGCGGTCAAAAGAGCCGATCAGAAAACGGGTTTTTTTAAGATTGAGCTGGGCCGCGATATCTTTTTGCACTTCGCCGGTAGCGGTAGCCGTATAGGCGTGAACCGAGATTTCAGGGAAATATTCGCGCAAATTTCCCAATTGTCTGTAATCAGGGCGAAAATCATGACCCCACTGGCTGATGCAGTGGGCTTCGTCGACTGCAATAAAACGGACAGGCAGGGTTTTTAAAAAATTTAAGCTTCGTTCCTGGGCTAGTTTTTCCGGTGAGATATAGAGAAGCTTAAGTTCTCCGGTTTTGAGCTTTTCGGTAACCTGTCGCTTTTCGCTGACTGTCATCGAGCTGTTAATGCAAGCCGCTGGCACCCCGTTGAGGCATAGGCCATCAACCTGATCTTTCATCAAGGCAATCAGTGGAGAGATCACCAGGGCCAAGCTGTCAAGGGCCAAAGCCGGAACCTGGTAACAGGCCGATTTGCCGCCTCCGGTCGGTAGAACCAGTAATGAGTCTTCATTTTTAAGAACGCAGTCAATGGCCTCTTTTTGCAGAGGAAGAAAACTTTTATGTCCCCAAAACTGTTTGAGTATGGCGGCTGGATTTTGCACATGATCAGTCATTGACGAACTCGTAAAAAGTCACTGGATGGCTAAGCTGTAGGCAAAGATATTGTGAAGGTTGTTCCTTTATTGGGCGTACTCTGAACCTCAATGCTGCCGTGGTTGGCATCAATCAGGGAGTGGACGATCGAAAGGCCTAAACCGGTGCCGCCGTCCGGACTCCGGGTTGTAAAGAAGGGGTCAAAAATTGTGGGCAGGTTTTCTGGGGCAATACCGCAACCGGTGTCGCTCAGATTGATCTCTATCCGGTTTCGATTGTGGGCGGCACTGATGCCGATTGAACCGCTGTCCGGCATTGCCAGTTGGGCGTTAATCAACAGATTTATAAAGATCTGGCCGAGCTGTTGGGCGTCGACCATGGCGCTTGGCAGGTTGTCGGGGAGGTTGAAGGTGAAGTTGATATTGGCAAATCCCTGGCGGTGTTTGACGGCTTCAATTGACTGATGGATAATATTTTTGACCGAAACCGACTGGACTCTGGCTTTTTGCGGGCGTCCATAGGCGAGCAGGTCACTAACGATCAGGGCGATTTTGTCAACCTTGGCGAGCATTTTGTTGAAACGTTTAAGGTTCTCCTCGGCATCACCGCTTTTTTGGGCCTGGGTTTTAAGGATTTGAAGTTGTCCTGAGATCACGGTCAGGGGGTTATTGATCTCATGGGCGGCACCGGCTGCCAGACGACCGACGGTGGCCAGGCGGTGGGCCTGTAGCAGCTCAGTTTGAATCTCCTCGCTTTGGCGGTTAAGTTCGGTGATGGTTTCGGCTTGTCCGGCGAGATGGTTGGTCAGACGACCGCGTTCTATGAGATCACTGATGCCGGCGGCAAAATGGGAAAGGGTTTCCAGTAAAACGATTTTGTTGATACCGTTGCGTCCCATACTGCGGCAGTCGACAAAAAGTTGGCCGTGGATTTTGGTCTCGATTGTCTGGCTGGCTTCGCAAAGGGGGATCACCAGAATGGTCGGATGTTCTTTTAAGGGGGTAATGCGGCTGTTTCTCAAAAGGGCATCGGGTTTTTTCAGGATCAGGCGTTTAAGGGTGGTCAGAATCTTTGTCCGGTTACCGGTTTCACGATCTTGAAGCTGGGAGTTTTTTCTCTCGATCGGGAGTAACTTGTCGGCAGCCAATTCTTTATCGGAAAACTTTTTATCGCCCCATTGTCCGCGCCAGCAGGTCGGGCCTGTTTCATCGGAGCAGAGGCCGCAGAAAGCAAATTGGCTTTGACAAAGTTTGAGGGTTTGGGTGATGATTTCGTCGATCAAGGTGTCTTGTTTAGGGTGTGATCCCCGTTTTTGGTCGATGGCGGCCAGGCCCTCAAGCAGGCGATTTTTCAAACTCAATTCAGCCAGGGTTTTTTCCCGTTCCAGATTGAGGCGTCCGAGCTCCCGGTTAGCTTTGCGGATAGCTGCGAAATAGAGATCATTGTCAACCACTTCGAGGCAGCTGTCAAACTCATGCAGGCGGCTGTCAGCCGTATGATAGACGTTTAACAGGGCTTCTTGATCGAGACGAAAAAAGGTCTTTAAGGACTCAACCGTGAGGGCGTAGGGTGCCGAGGTCGAATAGTCCAGTTCATGGTTGATGAAATAGCTGGAGCCGAGATTGTAAAGGTTGCAGAGAGCATCGGCAAAGCGAACCAGTAACGGCAGCGGCGGGACTTCATCGCGGGGGCCGGGCGGGGGTTGGTGGTGGAGCCAGACCGCCTCAACGATGGGGGCCGGGAGGTTCCAGGCTTCGGCCGCCCATTTACCGATCAGATGATGACCGGCACCAATAACCTCTTTTTCCCGGTTCAACGGTGGCCATTCCCGGCGATTGTCGTCGGTTGGATCCTTAAGTTGTTTAAGGAGTTGGGCAAAAGTTTTTTCGAGGCGGTGATAAGCTATGAGCTTGCCGATATCGTGCAGGAGACCGGCAATGAAGGCCTCCTCCGGGTGAGGGTAATTAAGTTCCTTGGCGAGTTCTTCGCAGGCGTAGGCGCAGGCGACACAGTGTTGCCAGAAGGCCGCCATCTCTTTCTCTCGTTTTTTGCCCCCGGCGCTGAAGGTGTCAAAGATGGTGACGCTCAAGGCCAGGTTGCGGATCTGTTTTTTGCCCAGCAGGGAGATGGCATGGCTTAAGTCTTTGATTTTGGTCTGCAGTGCGAATCCCGGCGAGTTGATCAGTATCAGAATGCGGGCCGTAAGCACAGGATCCTGCTTGATCAGGGCGGCCATTTCGTGAAAGTTTGTCCGTTCGTCGAAACAGGTGTCGATAATCCGGCTGACCATTGCCGGTAGCGGCGGGATATCTTCGATACTCCCAAGTTGCTCAATGATACGATTGTTTTGCAAAATTTATAGCTCTTTTCCGGTTTGATGGCTTTGTGAAAAAGTCGAGGCTCCACTTTCTATCCGCATATCGACCACAACTGTAGCAATTTATTCAGTAAATATCAAGTTTATTGTATTATCGTAACTATTCAGATCCCGTATCAAAACTGTTGGGATTGGGGTCATTGCTGGTACAAGGTGCGCCAGCACCCCAGGCTTCGCTGTGAGCAGAGCGAGGAAGCACTCTTGGGGTGTGACCCCGTTTATGAGAGCGAAGCAAAGTTCGCCGCTATTTATTATAGCTTTATGGTGGGCACCCGAATAGTTGCATGCTATCAAAATAAAGAGTTACGGGTTTGCCTTGATAGATTGTTGTTGAATATGTTATTAGTCATTCCGTAACGCATTTTGTTTTAACCAATTAAGGTCTCTGGAGAGAGTATGGAGATAGTCGAAGGTGAGATAGTCGAAGGTGTCGGAGAGCGTCTGCTGGCCGCTCTGAGAGGGAGCTCTCGTCTGGTAATTCTGACCCATAATAATCCTGATCCGGATGCCTTTGCTTCGGCCTGTGGTCTGGCTGCGGTGATCAATTTTCTTGATCCCGAGTGCCGGGTGCAGATCGCTTATGGCGGGATTGTCGGGCGTTCCGAAAATCGCACGATGATGCGTTATCTTCCTTGCAAGGTAGTTCCTTTCAGTCGAGTGCGGGGTCGCGACAAGGTTGTTTACGCCTTGGTTGATACTCAGCCTCGGGCTGGAAATAATGTGTTGCCCAGTGACAAAACTCCGGCTATTGTCATTGATCATCATCCTCAGAAGGCTTCTACTCGGGCACTTCTGCGACGGACGCCGTTTGTCGATATCCGCACCGGATATGGTTCTTGTACGACAATTGTTACCGAATATTTACAGTGTCTGGGGGTGTCGATTACAACCGCCTTGGCGACCGTTCTGGTCTATGGTATCACTTCCGAAACCCAACACTTAGGACGTGAGGCCAGTCTTAGGGATCGTCAAATCTACAATGATCTGGTACCTTTGGTTAATATGCGGCGGCTCTCCCAGATTGAGTTCAGCCGGCGGCCGCGGGAGCACTTTGTCCATATTCGTGAAGCGATTGATAATGCCTTTGTCTACCGTCAGGTGATTGGTTCCCGATTGGGGCCGATAGAAAACCCTGATGTGGTTGCCGAGGTCGCCGATTTTCTGCTTCTTCATGAGCGTATGAGCTGGTCGATTGTGACTGCTTACTACGATGATAAACTGATTATATCGTTACGTGCCGGTAATCCTCGGGCTCATGCCGGGAAAGTGGTACGTGAACTGTTGGAAAAGCTTGGCGGTACCGCCGGTGGTCATAATCAGGTGGCCGGAGGTCAACTCGATTGTCAGGGTCGGAGCCGAGCCGAGATGGCTGAACTTGACCAGGGTCTGATTATCGATTTTTTGCGTCAGGTGACCGGAGTTGAAAATGTTAAAACCATAAAACCGCTGGTCTCCTCAGAACTTAAAGATCCTTGGGCTGAAGGTGATGAGTGAGATCTCGCCGGATGGCTTTCCGGTTTCCACATTAAGTGTAAATCATAAATCCTGCTTTATCTATACTCCCCGGAATTTTTTAGTAGATGGTTCATTTCCCTGGTCGGAAGTTGTTGAGGAGGTGCTGGCCGGGCATGGTCTTAATGACTCTGCGGCGGGAATGGGGCGGGGAGCGATCTTCTTTTTGTCTGGTAGTAAACTTCCCTATCCCATTGTTGTCCGTCAATATCGCCACGGTGGACTTTTGCGTTTCTTGAGTGGTGCGAGATTCTTCTCCCAGCGTCGCTTTCTGACTGAACTCAAGCTCCATACCGAGGTTCAAAGGTTGGGCATTTCAGCTCCCCGGGCACTCGGGGTTATTGTTGTAAAGCAAGGGCTAAAGAGCGTTTTTGTAAATGGTTACTATGTTACCCGCCGGTTGCAGGAGAGTGTCGGTTTAGCGGAATTTCTGCAAACGGCTGAAGTCTCAAGCCGTTTGCAAATTGCCTATGAGATCGGGGCCGGTCTGCGGAAATTGCACGAAAACGGGATCTTTTATACAGATATGCATATCAAAAATATCCTAGTCGAACCTCAAGGAAAGATCTATTTTATAGATTTTGATAAGGCCAAACAGTACCCGGCTCCTCTTTTTGGTAGGCGTCGGCGGGCCAATCTCTACCGCTTTATACGTTCGGTTAAAAAATATTGGGGTCGGGGAGGTAAGCTGACGGATAGCGATCGTGCCGCTTTTTTGATTGCCTATGAGCCTGATCCTAAAAAGTATGGGAAATTGTTCCGTCAGCTTGGTTTCGGCTTGTTCTGGCGGCACTGTTTTTATCGTCCCGGCTGGTGGCTCAATCGGAGTTGACGGGTTTGACTTTTTGCCAGCGGTCATGGGGCCAGAACCATTGAGCCGGGCAGGCGCGGATCTGTTTTTCGATGATCAGGTTTACCTGTTTAGTGTAGTCAGCGACCATTTCACGACTGTTGCCGGTGCGCGGGACAAAAATCGGCTCTTCGATGACAATTTGATGATGCAGGGGGCGGATTCGGGTGGTGAAAGCCGGAATTATCGGGCTGCCGCTGAGTCGGGCGAGGACGGCCGGGGCCGGGATCGTGGGAACCTGGTGACCGAAAAATGGTGACCATATTCTTAAACGACGGCGAACTCGCTGGTCGACGAGCAGGGCGATGACGCCGCCCTTTTTCAGGTTTCTCACCAAGGTGCCAGCACTGCCGCCTTTATTTACGGGGATGAAACCAACTTCTTTGCGGGTTTTCTCAATAGCTGCATAGAGGTTTGGTTTTCCCTTGATCGGTTTGGCCACCGTTGCGATCGGTTTTTTCATAAAAGTCGAGAGAAAACCGGCCACTTCCCAGTTACCGAAATGGGCTGAGACAATAATCGCACCCGAGCCCTCGTTTTCTGCTTTGAGCAGGTGTTCAAGCCCGGTGATCTGCAAATTTTTCTTCAGCAACCGGCGGCAGGCCGGATTCTGAAGGAGGAAAAATTCACAAAGATTATAACCTAGATGTTGCGTGATATCGGCTTCTATTTTTCGCGCTTCAGCGGAGTTTGGTTCGAGATGTAAAGCGAGCTCAAGATTTTTTGCAATAATGCGGCGATGACCACGATCAAGGGTCAGCCATAAACGGGCAAATTGGTGCCCCAGTTTGTAGGCGTCGGCTGCCGGTAACAGGTTAAAGAGAATATCGGCGGCCTTAAAGGCGCCAATCGAACCACGATCACTCCAGTCAGCGGGGATTTTGGGTAATTTCATAATTTTCCTAACCAGGTCTAGCCGGAACCAAAAAAGTTGGATTTTTAAAAATAAACGTAACTATTGATGCCCTCGTAAAAAGTCACGGGATGGCTAAGTAAAAATTTCGATATACAAGATGTTGTGGTTTTTCAGGCGCGAGACCATACATGTAGTATGTCGAGTGCCTGAAAAACCACAACAGCGCAGTAGATCG
>DAOVTG010000048.1 GCA_030633185.1 Deltaproteobacteria bacterium | reverse complement strand
TCCGATCTACTGCGCTGTTGTGGTTTTTCAGGCACTCGACATACTACATGTATGGTCTCGCGCCTGAAAAACCACAACATCTTGTATATCGAAATTTTTACTTAGCCATCCCGTGACTTTTTACGAGGGCATCAATATTGAAAACATTAGTGTTGGGTTGCGAGCGTATTCAGCCTTAGGAGATCAGTCATTTTTTCATCATATTTCGGGGCCATTATGGACCAGTCATAATGGCTTACCAGAGCGCTTAAGGAGGTTTGGCGAGTCTCTTTTATAGAATCAAGTAAAGATTTAAGTTTCACGTATAACTCACTGTAATCTAAGTAAAAAAAATGATCGCTATCACTTCTTGAGAAATGCTCGGGATAGGCCAGTCGGCGGGGCAAAAGCGGATAACAGTTACAATAAACCGCCTCGATCACGCTGGCCCCGAAAAAATCGTGATACGAAGTAACCGGCAGAATATCGGCCCGCCAGAGCCAGGCCGCATAATCGGCAAAGCTCTCGGCATAACCAAAATAGAGCAGGCGTTGACCGAGAAGCTCACGATTTTCAAGAAAGAGCTCCGGCTGGGGCTGGTAGTGCTCACCTAAGATCGCCACCTCAAAATCAAACCCTGAAACCACTAACTCCTGCAGTACGGCAAAAAAATCAGTCGGGTTCTTGTCATACTCCCAGCGATGGTTCCATAAAATAAGAGGCAGCCGGTTCGGCTTTTCGAGAATGTCGTCAGCCGGCCTTAACGATGCCAGGCGTTCGAGATCGAGACCGAGATGGAGAACTTCAGATTTTTTTTCAATCTCTGCAACTGCGTCAAGCTCCTGATAGTCGGGAAAACGGCCCAGGAAAGCCGGTAGCGCTTTGAGAAAAATCCGACGATGAAAGGCTGAATTAAAAAAACAGACATCGGCAGCAAGTGCGCTGGTAAAATTAATCAATCCGTAGTGACGATCACGTCCGGCGGACTGATTCTGCTCTTTCGGCGACACTGGGTAGGTCAATTGATTTTCGTGAAAATAGAGGGCCACAGGCGGCCCAAAACCTGAGCCGGAACCGGAAAGCTTACGAATCAGGCCAAGAAAAGCCGCCAGATCAAACATATCCGAGGCCAGAATCAGGTCATACCGCTTGCCATCGGCAAGTAACTCCCGATAGTGCCGGGCCAGGGTGATCGCCGCCCCCTGCATGCGCCATTTCCAGTTTTTTCCCGGCAAACCAAGGATCTCGACAACGTGGGAGCTGTGCCGTTGATACCCTTTGGCCCAAGCCGCATGAGAACCCCCATTAAAGGGCTCAATAATTAGAATTCGCATGGCAATTAATTTTAATACTTAACTCGAACGCGATAACTAAGTGTTGCCTCACCTTTAGCCGGCACCGGGATCCGCCAGGAAGCGGCACTACTGCTCTCTTTATGGTGGTTGTGGGATTCCGTCAAAATCTCCCAGTCACCGGGAATCGGCTCAACCAGCTTAATCTCAACCTCTTCCGGTTTGGCATTTTTCAGTTTCACCTCAAAAGCGGCTTCATAGATGTAGTTATAGCGGCCATCGCCGGCAATCTTTCTAAAATCGGTCTGTTTTTTGCCGGCCGTAAGATCAAATGCATCACCCAGTTTGAGACGTATGGTCTCGTTTTCCGGAGTATGGTCTATCCGATCCTCACCAATAAACTGCAACGCCCCTTTGGAGTCCTCTTTATAAACCCGCACAACCCCTTTAGGCAGCGGCAGGCCGAGATGATTTTTTTTTCGATTCTCAATCTCGACAAAAACTCCGATTTTAAGCTTTCTATCAATCTCACCATAGGCCCGGCGATAGTAATACGAGCTTCCTTTAAGAAGAAACTCTTTTTTACAGGGTACTGACGAAGCCTGCAAAAGTGCAACTTGCTTGCTCTGTCTGTCGGCAATCGTTGTCGGTCGAGCCAGGGTATAGAGGTGATATTCAAACATCTCCTCTTGAGCCATACTCGGAGCCGAAGCCGCCATCGTCTTCATCATTACTTCTCTTCTGCCACCAAAAGCTAAATCCTGCTTGAGCGGAGCCTGATGAACATCGCCAGCAACCAACTGAAGCTGAGCATCACGATAGCTTGCCCCGCTGGTATTGGTCAAGGTTACCCACCCACTGAGATTGATGGCATCATCAGTTGCATTAAGTTCAGCCACATAATCAGCCCGCCACTGTAAGCCACCGGTCAAGTAACTCAATTCAATATCTTTAGAACCGCTTGCGGCATTCTCTAAAAGCATAGTCAAAGTCGGCCGATCACGCAGATTGTCTGGAAGCTCGGGAAAAGAGAGGCGCCCGGGAACCCCGGTCTCAATATGATCATCAAATTGGAGAACAACCCCATTATTGGAACTCAAAACCTTCGCTTTTTTTCGGCTTTCTACCCCGGTTGTCGGATGCCGACTGATCACTTCAATCTGACAACCGACATATTTTTTTAGAAGAGCTTCCGGGGTTAAAAGATCAAACTCGAAATTCTGCTCAATGACCGCCAGGCCATCTGCCGTCAAAAGTGCAGTCTCGGGCCGCATCTGCGCACTAACTTCACGAAAAGCGAGCTTGACCTCACCTTTTGCCAGGGTTAAACGACGTTTATCCTTAACCAGGGCCAGGTTTTGGTTGTAGATAGTCACCGCTACGCCAACCTGGTCATCAAGGGTTGTCATCACTTCGCCGGACTGAACTGCCCCAGCTGTCGTAAAAGATACCAACAAAAACACCACACCCAGACAACAAATCAATTTACGCGGCATATCTTCTTCCTCCTCCTGCCAGGTTTAAATCTAACTACTTTGCAACACTTTTTCCAGATAGTTTGTGTAGGCTGCTCGAACCCCTTTTTCAATTGTAAATTGCGGTTTCCAGCCAAGCCCCGTAAGCCGCGAGACATCGAGCAGTTTCCGTGGCATTCCATCGGCTTTGGTGGCATCAAAATCTATATTACCGGGATAAGCGACCACGTCCCGAACAATTTCGGCCAACTCACGAATAGTCTGATCAACTCCGGTGCCGACATTCAACAATTTTGTTGATTTATAGTTGAGCATAACAAAGAGCAGAGCCTCGGCAAGATCGTCGACATAAAGAAATTCCCGCTTAGGTGTGCCGGTTCCCCAGAGATCAACAGCTGACGAGGCTTTTCCTGGAACCAGCAACCGTTTGTCAGCTGCCCCGCCACCAGTTAAACGATGACCATTAAAGGCTGCAATCCGCATAAGGTTTGCGTAAAAATCGTTGGGGATCTGACCGTAAATTTGAGCATCCGCAGCCAGGGCCTCGCTATCTCCGGCAGCCGCCAGTTTAGCTAGATGAAATTTACGAATCATCGCTGGCATCGCGTGAGAACTCATAAGGTCGTAGTTATCAAAAGGCCCGTAGAGGTTGGTCGGCATCACCGGCACAAAATTGGTTTGATATTGACGATTAAAGGCGTGACACATCTCAACACCGGCAATCTTGGCCACGGAATAGGCCGAGTTGGTCGGCTCCAAAGGACCGGAGAGCAGATACTCCTCGCGCATCGGCTGAGGTGCCAGACGGGGATATATACAGGAGCTCCCGAGAAAGAGAAGTTTTTTTACTTTGTGCTCAGAGGCCGCCCGCAAAATATTATTCTGGATCATGAGATTATCGTAGATAAAATCGGCTGGCCGGCTATCGTTGGCATGAATACCGCCAACCAAAGCCGCCGCCAAAAAAACATAATCCGGTTTTTGGGCGGCAAAAAAATCATCGACCGCCCCTTTCTCGATCAGATCAAGTTCAGAACGTGAACGCAATAGCAAATTATCATAACCCGCTTTTTGCAAACGGCGAACAATTGCCGACCCGACTAACCCACGATGACCGGCAACATAAATCTTGTCACTCTTTTTCATAAAAAATACCTTTACAAACCGTATTATGGGCGCAGAGACCATTTCGCGACTGATCTGTGAGTGAATCAGGTGGAGTTCCTTCATGACCAATAAAATCAATCCCTATTATCACTGAATCCGGTTCCCACCACTCAACGGATGATTGTCTCCGTAAATTTACTTTCGAGTGATCCCTTAACATAACACAACATAACATTAAATCAAGGTTATTCAAACAGCAGGCGAAAAGTGAAAAATGCCTCTAAATTTTTCTGGAATTTTACCGAAAAGAAATGTAGAGGTTCCGGATTCAATTTGTCTGCGAAAATTGGCGGCTGGATTTAGCTCTAGATTTATGTTATGCTTGCGGGAGATGGAGTGTTTTCGAGCTCTTTCCAACTTGTTTTTATAGTCATTTAAAGAAACATAAAAGCCATAAAAAAAGGCGCCCTTAAATAAGGACGCCTTAGGCTTGACAATGCTGGTGCCGAGGGACGGAATCGAACCGCCGACACGGGGATTTTCAGTCCCCTGCTCTACCGACTGAGCTACCTCGGCTAACCAAGCGACGGCCTAGATAGCTTAAAGAGCGGTACTTTGTCAAGAGGATTTTTTCAGCATAGGAGAATTGCCATGATCAGTAGCCTTGATGCATCCTTGAATGCCATACAAAGCCATTTTACCCGGCTCCAAGCCAGTGCCAATAATATCGCCAATCTTAATACCGATGGCTACAAAGGAAAGCGCGTAACCATTAACCAAGGTCCAACCGGAACGCCAACGGCAAGCGTCAGTACCGACACAAATCCCGGATCCTCACGCATGGAATTAAACCAAGAGGGAAAGTTGGTTGAAGTGGAGATGTCCAACGTCGACTTGGCCACCGAATACGTCAAAACTATGGAATCAACTCAGGCCATCAAAGCCAACCTCAAAATTGCACAAACCGCCGATGAACTATTAGGCGACATCATCGACACTTTGGCGTAAACGATAAATTCTTTTACCGGAAGGCAGATGGCCGACGGCGACACAATAGATGGCACCGCCTCTTTGCAGATAATCTAAGAGATGACCTTGTTCATTCTCCAGAATATCAAGCAACGCTTCAGGATTATCCCGCAATTCATCGGTAAAAGCGATCACCACTCCTCTGGTCTCCGAAAAACTCTGGTCGGGCCCGACCAGAGCATGACTTACGGCGTAAACGACTGAGTCTCTTATGACCCCGTGAAAATCATATCCTCCCTGAAAATTAACCTCAAAATAGTTGTAACCATGGGGTCTTATCTGCGGCGGGCAGACGAGCGTAAAAGCCGGGTTCTGCTCCCGGGCATGAGCCGCCAACTGGGCCGCAGGAAAACGTCCTTTAAGACTTAACTCAAGCTCCTGATAGATGAATTCAGCAACGTGGTGCTGAGCATAGGGCCGACTCTCTTCATCATTACAATAAAGTTCGAGCTGACCCTGTTCATGATCAAAATAGATGATCCCGCCGCGCGCTTCAGGGGCTATCAAGGCCAGTTGCCGACGGGCATTACCGAGAACACCATCAGCCACGAGCCGGGCCAGACTTGGTAACTGGAGCGGCGTTGACGAACTACTCATGCTCAACTTTTTGACATAGTCAACCGCCCCGCAATGCGGACCATGGGCTAAAACCACAGCCGGCCGCCGACTGGGATTGAAGACCACATTTCCAGCTGAAGAAAAAACCCTGACATTACCGAGTTGATCGAGCAGATTACGGATTGCCGCATTACGCTGATCGGCGCAGAGATAGAGGTCAAAAAGTTTATCCCGCCGATCCAGGCTCAAGGCGGCCAGAAAACGGCGAGTGCGACTAAAAGCCTGATCAGGCTCGACCTCGGCCAGAATAATCTCCTCCAGACAACCCCAACTGAGCTCTATATTCATCCTTTCACCTCTTGATGGCGTCGTAAAAAGTTCCGATATCCTGCGTTGTTGTGGTTTTCCAGACACTCGACATACTACGTGTATAGTCTCGCGCCTGGAAAACCACAACAACTTGTCTATCGAAATTTTTACTTAGCCATCCCATGACCTTTTACGAGTGTATCACATCTTAAAGCTTAAAAAGGGATATCATCCGGACTCCCATCGGGAACTGAAGCTTGACCGTAGGGAGCTGAGTTTTCAGAGCTTGCCTGATTGTTGCCGGCCCCAAAACCGGAACCGTCCGAGCTGCCACCGACCTGGCCGCCACCACTTTGACCGCCTCCGGCAAAACCACCTTGACCACCACCGGAACCGCCGCCCTGATAATTACTGTCACGGCTACCCAGCATCTGCATGGTTCCGGCAATAATTTCGGTCGTATAACGTTTAATTCCATCCTGTTCCCAAGAACGAGTCTGGATACGACCTTCTAGATAGATCTGTTTTCCTTTATGAAGCCATTTGGCACAGACCTCGGCCAACTTGCCGAAAGCAATAATGCGATGCCATTCGGTGCGCTCCTCACGCTGTCCATCTTTAACCCAGCTATCGCTGGTCGCCATCGTAAAAGTCGTAAAAGGATTACCGCTACTGCCATATTTCATCTCTGGGTCTCCCCCTAGATGCCCAACCAGAATAACTTTATTTATTCCTGCCATTTTCTTCTCCTTCAATTCTAAATCAGACTATAAAACTCACCCGGCAAAACCGGAACCTAAAAGTTTTGCAACTATTCAGCGTGTTTAACCATAAAGTTACAAATTTTGTTACTCTTTCCTACTATTAATCAAAACGGGGAAAAACTCAAGAAAATAATATTGTGTTTTTTTTTGCAATCTGGTAGAGCGTTCTACCTTGAAATGTGAAATCAGCCCCCGATATAGCGCTATTTGCTCACTATCAATAGTCAAGCTACAGCAATCTATCAGGGAAAACAAGTATCAATGTTTTATTAAGGAGATCTTAAAAATGGGTGAAATCAAAACTATAGGCGTGGTCGGATTCGGAGTCATGGGAGCCGCTATAGCCTTAAATGCCGCCGGTGCCGGCTACCAGGTAATCTACAAAGAGCTTAATGACGAGCTCGTGGCCAGCATGTTTGAACGCTGGGTAACCAAACCTCTAAGCAAGAGAGTCGCCAAAGGCAAAATCAGCCAAGCTGATATGGACGAACTGAGCGGTCGGATCAGCGGTACCAGCCTCTATTCAGGACTCAAAGATTGTGATCTGGTTATCGAAGCTGCAATCGAGAAGATGGATCTTAAAATCGAGGTTTTTGCCGAGCTCTCGAAGGCTTGCCGCAAGGACGCCATCCTGGTCAGTAACACCTCAACTTTCCTCATCGAAAAGCTCATGGTTGAAGTTGAAAACCCAAGCCGTACCGCCGGTCTGCATTACTTCTTTCCGGCTAACATCAACCGCCTGGTCGAAGTTATCAGACAAAAGGAGACCTCCGACGCAACCTATACGACGCTTATGGAATTTGCCAAGAAAAACCGTAAGGTGGCAATTACGGTCAAGGATTTTCCGGGCTTTGCCGTCAATCCAGTTTTTATCGCCAGCTATGTGGTTCTCGATAGTTTTTATGGTGACAAACTAAATGCGGCCAGCCTGGAAAGCATCTCTCAGGAAGCCTTAGGCCTTAAATTCGGTATCATGTGGGTGCAAAACGGCGCCGGCCTAGGTACCTGTTTCCATGCCGGAGTCTCAATGGCTGAATACTTAAGGGGATCCGACACCGGCTATCCGGAAATGTGCGACCAGTTAAAGAAACAGTTTGAAAGCGGTCAGCTTTGGGATCTCGAAGGCGGCCCGACCACCGAAGACCAAGCCATCCGAACTGAAGTTAAAGAGCGCCTCTTAGGGGCTATCTTTGCGATCTCAACCCACCTCATTGAACACCAGGTGGTTAGCGCCGACGACCTTGAACTCGGCATCACCACCTCACTGGCCTGGCCCCAAGGGCCTTTGGCCTTAATGAACCAGCTCGGCATGGAGGAGAGTGCCCGCTTGGTTAAAGTTGCGGTAGCGGCCGGGGATTTCAAACTACCAAAAAAATTCGCCGACAACGACCTGACAGCTTGGGAACTTAAAAAGTAACGTAAATGAGAACAGCCTCGAACTTTGCTTCGCTCACTTCGAAGGGGACAGGCTACGGATAAGCCTTGGTTTAATATTACGGTTTGACTCCACGCAGGCTATCGATTACTGGTTACATCCGTAAGACCCAGTCCCCGCCCATCCTCGGTGCGGGGACTGGGTCTTACGAAAATTACCGGCATTTAGAAAATCTTGTAGTGTCAAGGTGTACAAACAGCCAATAATTACCGGTAGCCTGTCCCCCTCGAAGTGGGCGAAGCAATGTTCGCCGCTCTCCGCTGTAACTTAACTTCTCACTTTTTTACAACCTCTCTTTTTTTTCGGCAACAATTTTTTTCGCCAGCTCTAAAATCTCGCGAAAGGGATGGTGTACCTGAGTTGTATTAATTGTGATAATCGTATCGGTGATCGTCCCGTAACGGGTGGGGTCGCCGCTCTCCTGAAGATGGTGCGAAATAATATCACGCAATTCGGTTTCGGTTCCCATCATAATATGGCGTTCGTCGGTCGCAATCAGATCTTTGATCTTTGGTCTTTGCCGCGTCCGAATAAAGTATTGAGCTCCCAAAGTGGCCCCACGCAAGGCGTGACCGCTATCCCAAGCAAGGGCTTTCAAGGCGATAAAGATACCGGCAAAAGTATCGCCGGCCCCTAAGGTTGAAGAGAGTTCATCGATAAAATCATCTCCGCAGATAATCCGCCGATCGGCGTAACGCATCCTGAAAATCGTATCCTCGGGCATCCGAGCCTTTTTCCAGTAGAGCAGAGCCCGGGCCGGAGTCAGGCGCTCGGTATAACGCACTCCCTTACTACCATCGGTTAAAAGCAGACGCCCGCCTTTGTTGTTCTCCCCCTTTTTCCCCTGGTTCATATGCCGCACCAGTTGACTGCTGCTCAGGTCTACCCCCTTACGCCACGCAACCCCGTCTAAAAGCAGCAATTCTTCAGTATTCAAGATCAGGTATTGAATAAAAGGAATGACGGCATCATAGAGAAACTCCTCCCGGTTACTGAAAAAACGCTCTTTCCTGGAAGTATAATAGCGCGACTCAACCAGGGCGTCGATACAGTGAAAAAGGGTTTTTGTCGGGCAGAGGAAAGTAGTCACCGTACTGGCATAGGCGGTATGCAGCAGACGACAAACCAGACGCAACTCCTCAGGGTTGGTGAGGGAGTTGATGATCAGATTGGTATTGACGAAATCACTGTCTTTCCGCAATTTATACTCAAGATCAAAATAGCGTTGTGCCAGACGTTCGACCGGGATGATCTCTTCATTGGTCTGATTCGATAAGACAATCCGATCGAGATTTTTACCGGAATCATCGTTGATCGTCAGCACATAACTGATACGGGGTACAAGCTTATCAATATGCATCTCGGGAATATCCCCGATTGTCACTCGATAATCCTGATAGAACTTTTTGACCAATTTATATTTGGGATTCTTGACATCGAAAAAAAAGAGGTGTTCGCACTTAATTTCAGCTCTATCCGAGCGCAGTTCGGGAGAGTCGTACAAGGAACGAATCGCCTCTATGAGGTTGCGGTTATTGCCGCCCAGCTGAATCCGGGCCGGGGTCTCAACCATAATCAACTTAAGATCTTTCTCATTTCCAATAATCTCGGGATAAGCTCGGTTGAGCTCACCCACCAGCTCCGAGAGTTCGACCGAGCGCAAACTCAAAGGCGGAAGTTCACTATGTTTACCACCAAAAGTCATGGTATAGTAATACTTTTCATTAACCTTTTGCACCTCGCAGGCAGCCATCGGGTTTACATAGATCGGTTTATTAAAGCCCTCAACCTGACAGACAAAAATGGTTCCCAAAGGCAGCAGCATCTTATCATCAATCATGATAAGATCATTCTCAATAACCCGGCAGATCTCCGCAAGAGAGAGATTTATCATGTAGTCAAAAACCGGAATCCCACCAAGAAAGATGAAACGGTTTTTATCGTCAACAGTCATGGCATCACCTCGTTTAAAATCATACTTGATTTTTATAGGCCAGCTATGTTAAAGAGCGCAGCCTTGGTAATGATAATATAAAAATTTTATAACTTCTAAGTCCTTACGGAGAACTATAATGGCCAGGGTTTGTGATATTTGCGGTAAAAAACCGCTCGTCGGCAACAATGTAAGTCATGCAAACAATAAAACCAAAAAAGTATCGCGACCCAACCTGCAAGAGGTTCACACGGTCGTTAACGGCCAGCGCCGCAAGGTAAAAGTCTGTACCCGTTGTATACGATCAGGCGCAATTACAAAATAGACTGATTCAACCGTTTCAATCTCCTTTTACCCGGTATTGGTGCACAACTGATACCGGGTTTTCTTGTTTTTTAGGAGTCCTAAGTCATGGGATGGCTAAGTAAAAATTTCGATAGACAAGGAGTCGTGATTTTTCAGGTGCGAGACTATACAAGTAGTATGTCGAGTGTCTGGAGAACCACAGCAACGCAGGATATCGGAACTTTTTACTTAGCCATCAGCTCATGCGTGATACCTGATAGACACCCTTAACCGCCCGCAAAGCCTGTTTAACCCTCTTGAGATGTCCCAGATCCTTAACCTGAACCTCAAAGAGGCAGATCGCCTTGTGATCAATGCTGGTACTTAAAGAGCCACTGGCGATATTGGCCTCCTGGCTGCTGATTGCAGTTCCCAGAGCGACCAACATACCTTTGACATCCTCACTCATGATCCGAATTTTAACCGAGTGCGAAGTTGAGTGATCAAGATTCCACTCGACATCCATATAACGTTCCGACTCACCTTGATTAACATGCCGACAATTACGCCGGTGGATCGTCAAACCCCGTCCCCGGGTAATAAAACCTACGACATCGTCACCGGGCAGCGGATTACAACATTTGGCAAAACGCACCATAACATCATCGATATCCTTGATTGAGATACCGTCCCGGGCCGGTTTGCGAGCCGCTTTACCCTCCTCTTTCTTCTCCTTTGCCTTGACCTTGTCCTGATCACGTAATTCTGGATAGATCCGATTAATAAGTTGTTGGGCCGAGAGTTTACCGCGACCGATGGCAGCCAACAAGGCTTCAGCATGATTGAGGGAAAACTCAACTGCGGCGGCCTGAACCTTGCCACTCTTTAAGGCCTGGTTCAAGGATAGTTTTGATCGGGCAAAGGCCTTTTCGCAAAACTCACGCCCCAATTCAATACTACGTTTCTCTTCCTCTTTTTTAACCCATTGACGAATTTTGCTCCGCGCCTTACTGGTTTTGACAAATCCGAGCCAATCCTTGTTGGGATGTTGGCGTTTAGAGGTAACGATCTCGACCATCTCACCATTTTTGAGATGGTAACGCAAAGGCACAAGTTTACCATTGACTTTGGCCCCACTGCAGTGATCGCCAATATTTGAGTGGATACTATAGGCCAAGTCAATCGGTGTTGAACCGTTCGGCAGTTCTTTGACCTCGCCAGCCGGCGTAAAGACATAGACCGCTTCAGAGAAAAGGTCAATCTTGACGGAATCAAGAAACTCGCCGGGGTTATTGACATCTTGCTGCCACTCGATCATCTGCCGCAGCCAGTCCATCTGTTTGCGATCATGATCTTCGAGCTGATAGCCCTCCTTATAGTGCCAATGAGCGGCAATCCCCATCTCGGCAATCTGATGCATCTCCTGAGTACGAATCTGAAATTCGACATGACGGCCGTCCGGCCCGATTACCGAAGTGTGCAAAGATTGATACATATTAGCCTTGGGGATGCTGATAAAATCCTTAAAACGGCTCGGTACCGGCCGCCAGAGCGCATGGATGACACCAAGCACATTATAACATTCCGCTTTATCGGCAACCAGTATTCGAAAGGCAATAATATCGTAGATTTGTTCAAAAGAGATATCCCTCCGCATCATTTTCCGATAGATGCTGTAGAGGTGCTTAAGCCGTCCGGCCACTTGTCCGTTGATTCCGTGATGGACTAGGTTACGCTCTACCAACTTAATAATCTTATCAATAAATTCACGGCTTTCGAGCTCTTTCCGAGCGACCTTTTCCTCCAGCTCGCGATAGATGGTCGGCTGCAGATAGCGTAGGGAAGTATCCTCAAGCTCCTGTTTCATCCATGAGATCCCGAGACGGTTGGCCAGAGGCGCGTAGATATCCAAGGTCTCCTGAGCAATTGCCTCCTGACGGTCGGCTTTCTGGAAATCAAGGGTTCGCATATTGTGGATACGGTCAGCCAACTTGATAAGCAAAACCCGAATATCCTTGACCATGGCGAGAATCATTTTGCGATAATTCTCGGCCTGATGTTCACGGGAACTCTTAAATTTTATCTTGCTGATTTTGGTCAGGCCTTCGACCAGAGAGGTGATCTCATCACCAAAACGAAGACTTAACTCCTCGATTGAGGTCAGCGGATCATCTTCGAGGGTATCATGGAGCAAACCGGCCGCGATACTGGCCAGATCCATTTTCATCTCGGCCAGAATATTGGCAACTTCGATGGGATGAACCATATAGGGTTCACCAGAGAGGCGAACCTGTTTGCGATGGGCGTAAGCGCTGTAGGCGTAAGCTTTACGAATAATATCAAAATCTGCGGCCGGATAGTAATCGGCAACCTTTTCTATAATATCATTCGCTCTGATCATGCAGACAACTTATTAAAGGGTGAAAGGTGAAGGGTGAAGGGTTTTCTCTTTAACCTTTTAAACCATTTTGCCTTATATTTTGATGGCGTCGTAAAAAGTTCCGATATCCTGCGTTGTTGTGGCTCTCCAGACACTCGACATACTACATGTATGGTCTCGCGCCTGGAGAACCACAACATCTTGTCTATCGAAATTTTTACTTAGCCATCCCATGACTTTTTACGAGTTCATCATATTTTGCTACCATCCAGGAAATGGAAACTTCTCACTTCTCACAAGACGGGCCCGTGGGAATCCGGCGGCCTGCACCCGGGCCAGAGC
>DAOVTG010000127.1 GCA_030633185.1 Deltaproteobacteria bacterium | reverse complement strand
TCTAAGGCCCGGCGCATGGCTGAAGCCTTGTTGAGGGTCTCCTGGTACTCCATTTCGGGATTGGAGTCGGCGACGATGCCGGCGCCGGCCTGGAAATGGATCAGGTCATCTTTTACGGTTACCGTACGAATCGTAATCGCAAAATCCATATCGCCGGAGAAGCCAAAATAACCGACCGCCCCGGCATAGGGCCCGCGCCGGGTCGGTTCAAGTTCATCGATAATTTCTAAGGCCCTGACTTTGGGAGCACCACTCACGGTTCCGGCCGGGTAACAGGCCCTGAAGGTATCAAACATATCGAGACCGGATCGCAGCTCACCTTCGACATGGGAGACAATATGCATAACATGCGAATAACGTTCAACCTTCATCAACTCTTCAACCAGAACCTTGCCATAAGCTGAAACCCGACCGATATCGTTGCGCCCGAGATCGACCAACATAATATGTTCAGCCACCTCTTTTGGATCGCCCAGCAACTCTTCAGCCAAACGCTGATCAGCGCCCGCATCGGCCCCTCGCGGTCGGGTTCCGGCAATCGGGCGAACCGCGACCCGTAAGCCGTTTTTACGAACCAATAATTCCGGAGATGAACCGATCAGGCGCTCACCTTTAAAATTAAAATGGAAAAGATAGGGTGAAGGATTTATCAGACGTAAAGCTCTATAGATGGCATCCGGATCAAGCTTCTGAAGACATTGAAAACGCTGTGCCAAAACCACCTGAATCAGATCTCCGGCCTCAACATATTTGACCGCCCGCTCAACCATACGTAAGAACTCGGCGTGGCTCATATTGGATTTAAACGACAATGGCTCGGCCACCGGAGTCGGGGCAACCCAGCTCAAAGGCTGACGAATACGTTGAACGACCTCATCAAGATCAAATAATGCCTCTCGATATAAACCCGCCAATTTTCCCCGATCTCGCCGCCCCTCACCGACTGCAACCAAACGAACCAGTGATATAGTATGACGCAGGTTATCATGCACCAGCAAAATCTCCGGCACCATGAACCAAGCATCAGCCCCATCAACATCGCAATCTACGGTGTTGGGTATTTCCTCAAACGCCTTGACCGTTTCAAAAGAGAAAAAACCAACTGCGCCACCATAAAAACCAGGTAAACCGGCTACCGGAGCAGGCTGCATCAATTTCATAATCCGGGCGATCTCCGGCAAAGGATCGGCTGTCTTAATCAACTCTTTTTGCCGACCCCGCGTAATCTCAATTTCACTGTGGCGCTGACAAAAAAGGAGCGCCGGCCGATAACCGATAAAGCTGTATCGCCCCCAACGTTCACCACCTTCAAGACTTTCAAGCAAAAACGAAAACTCCTCTTTAACCGCAAGTTTATGATAGAGGGTCAACGGCGTATCGAGATCGGCAACAATCTCACGACAAATGGGCACATAGTTGTAGCCACTTGCGAGCCGTTCAAACTCATCAAAGATCGGAAATATCTTCTTTTCCATAAAATATCCTGAATAAAAAAAAGGGCTGTGGCCAAGCATCTAAGCTCTTCCACAACCCTTTAAAGGACCCAACGGTCAGTTAAGTTTACCTTACGCGTTAACCAAGCCGTAGTGGAGTTCGCTCAGACAAATTACATTCGCCTGGCCACCACCAACCCCAAAAGTTATCGCAAAAGTTCGTTTTCATGATCAGAGCTTTTAGCCTATCTACACCTTTTATGTCAAGATATTTCCATCAGGCTTTAAGAAATTCTCGGACAGCCTCCTGAATAGTTACAAAAAAACAACTGGAATTTTAAGAGAAAGTCCCCTATAGAGTTTACCAGAGACTCAACTTACTACGCCATCGACTTATAACTTCCCAGCCAAAGAAATGGAGCGCTAAATTGAAAAAAATAATCTTTTTGATTTTTTTAACAATTTTTATCTGTAACTTTGCTTTTGCACAATCCAAAGTTGATTTTTTTGAAGCCGGTGTAGAATTTCTAATGTTGGAAAAATATCAAGAAGCTGTTGATAATTTTACCAGGTTCATCGAAATCGACCCTAACAATGCCTATGTCTATAAAAACCGCGGCATTGCCTTGATGAAGCTGAAGGAATACGGCAGTGCCATAAAAGACTTTGAAAAGACAAAAGCAATCGCCCCTCATTTAAGTGGCATTCACAGCAATCTGGGCGTGGCCTGGTATTGTAAAAAAGAGTATGAAAAGGCCATTGAGAATTACAGTACGGAACTGAATCGAACCCCAAAAGAATCTTTTCTCTTTTTCAACCGGGCTCTTTGCTATGCAGAACTCGACCAAAATGAGAAAGCTCTTGAAGATCTATCGCAGGCGCTGGAGTTAAAACCTGATTTTCATCTGGCACTTTGCTTTAAAGGCGATCTTCTCATGAAACTGAAACGTTCCGGAGAAGCTCGGAAATCCTATGAAGAAGCGGTAGTGGTAACCCATGCCAAAGAAAAGATAAAACAACTAAATCCGGCAAAGTCACGAGCTGAAAAAACAAGGGAAAGTGTCCCTGAAGTTAAAAAGAAAGAACGTCCTGAAGCTGAGAAGAAAAAAGACCCGGAAGCCAACCGTAAACCTCGAAAAGAACCCGAAATGCGCAAAATTGCAGAGGGAAAATTAAAAGGAAAGTTTTCTGTACAGGTCGGTGCTTTTCAAAACAAAAACAATGCCCAAAAGACTAAGGAAAAACTCGTCCGGAACGGTTATGACTCAAGGATATTGATATTAGAAGGGTCAAAAGGAAAAACCTGGTATCTGGTCAGAGTCGGACTATTCTCGAAATCTAAAGAAGCCAAAGAGCTCATTTTATCCTTAAAAGAAAAAATGAAGATAAAGAACGCAATCCCCAGACCTGCAGGAAAATTTTGATGGCATCACACCCCAGGAGGCTGTCCGAGAATGCTCTTTTTCCCCAGCTCAGCGTTATTTTTTGAAAATAATGCTCGGAATACCAGGTGTATACCTGTGCTTATTTTCAAAAAATGCCTCGATCTGAGAAAAAATTTCTATTCTCGGACATCCTCCTAGGGCACCTCCTGCGGGGCGTAAAAATCCTATCTCCTGCGCTTCTTTCCCCGTGGCTTATCCTTCAACAATTCCGACTTAGAACGGCATTGCCGGGTTGCCACCTGATGTCGACCGCTGACCTCCTCCAACTCCTGACGCTGTCGGCGACGTTCGGAGGCACCTTTCGGCACAGGGATCGGAGTCAAGGTGTCACGATCAAGACCAGTCACGTACATGGCCGTTGAGAGGGTTCCCGGGGTTGGCGTAAAATCCTGATACTGACGAGCTTTAAGACCGTTTTTCAAGATGGTTTGGGCCAATTCCCGCATCTCTTTGAAAGTACAGCCGGGGTGCGATGATATCAGGTAAGGCGTAAAATCAACTTTAACTTCTGCATCTTTGGCAAGGCACCGACACTCTTTAAGAAAAGGCTCCAATTCAAGAGCATCATTTTTGTGCATCAGGCGCAGGATCTTCGGGTCGCTATGCTCCGGAGCGATCTTCATAACCCCAGGCAGATGCCGGACAATAAGCCGAGCCAACAGTTTTGGGGTCTGTCGAAGGAGCACCAGGCGCAGGCCGGAGGAGATCAACACTTTTTTGACTCCTTCAATTTTACCAACCGCATCAAGCAGCGAGATAAAGGCTTTTTCATCTATTTTTAGATGAGTACAAAGAGCAGGATAGAGACAATCGGAACGTTTACATGATGTCGATTTAGTACAGTGAGTCGCATAGAGATTAGCAGTCGGACCGCCGAGATCACTGATAGTACCGAAAAAATCGGCCTGACCGGCCACGATTTTGGCTTCACGTACAATCGAGTTTTGCGTGCGACTGACAACCCGGGCCCCCTGATGACGGGTCAAGGCACAAAAGGAACAGTTGCCGCTGCAACCCCGGACAATGGTCAGCGAATCACGAATCATTGAAAAGGCCGGCACGCTGGGCGCTTGAGGATGGACACGCCGGACGAAGGGAAGTTCATAAACCCGATCAAGTTCGGCCGGAGTCAGCGGGGCGGCCGGTCGGTTTTCTTTGATCCAGCCGCTTTTTTGTTCCTGCAGAAGAATCTCGGAACTTTCCGCACCCATTCGCGCCCGTTCATCAATCTTAAGTTCAGCCGACATAAACTTTTTCCGGTCGGCCTCAATCTCCGACCAGCCCGGCAAACAAGAATAATTACCGGTTTCCAATAGTTGCTGACCGACAACCGGCCGCAGAAATTCACAGGTTCCCGAAATCCCCTCAAGACTTTCGCCACTTGCCAGACGCCGGGCGATCTCCAGCACCGCCCGCTCTCCCATGCCGTAAACCAACAGATCGGCCTTGGCATCGGCCAGGATTGAAGTACGCAATTTTTCCTGACGATAGTCGTAGTGAATAAAACGCCTGAGCGACGCTTCAAGACCGCCAAGCACAATCGGCACCCCCGGCCAGGCGGCTTGGGCCCGATTCGCATAAACAATCGTCGCCCGATCCGGGCGCCGGCGACTGCTTTTATTGCGTTCACCAGGAAAATAAGGATCGCCATCGGGAGAGAAAGGGTCGTTGTCCCGGATTTTACCATTGCCGGAATAGTTGGCGACGATTGAATCAAGATTACCGGCCGTAATCCCGAAAAAAAGGCGGGGCCGGCCAAAACGTTTGAACTCTTCGCCGCCCCGACGATAGTCAGGCTGAGCCAGAATAGCAACGCGAAAACCGTGAGTTTCAAGCCAACGGCCGATCAGAGCAACCCCAAAAGATGGGTGATCGACATAAGCATCACCGCTAACCAGAACAATATCGACCTCATGCCAACCCCTAGCAGAACACTCGGCCGCAGTCGTGGGTAGAAAAGAAGGTGAAGTTACAACCGGCAAAAAATCATCCTCAAGAAACAACTGGAGATTTAACTAATGAAGTGTTACACAAAATGGGCAAAAAAATTATTGCTTTTAAGTTAAAGCGGATAACATTGAGCATTGCTACGCCCACATATACGAGGTCACATCTTGACAAATAGCGGGTTAAAACTTTGGTTTTAAGCGAACTTTACGGCCGCCAAGTGTCAAGAAATGACCCCAGCCGAGACAAATCTAACAAAAACCGCGACAAAAACTTCACTCTATCTCGGACGGGGTCATTTCTTGATGATGGCGTGTCGAAATAATCGAATAAACCAAAGTGCTGCCAACAGCCATTGCCAAGATGTGACCCCATTCAAGAAGGCGAAGCAAAGTTTGCGGCGTTCTCAAGTTTACAAGTAGAACAACCATAATCTTCCAGACAAGGAAAAGTCAAGAAATGAGCGAAACTGTTACAGATTACAATGGCCTGATCGACTCAACCGAAGCACTACAAAAGATATGCACAAAAATAACCAAAGCCGGTCGGGTAGCGATAGATACGGAATTTGTCTGGGAGAGAACTTTTTATCCAGCCCTCGGTATTGTCCAACTTGGCATTGACCAAAAGAGAGCTTGGCTGCTTGATATTCCGGCCTTAAACGACAAACTCGAACCTTTAGGCCGGCTCCTGGCCGACCCGGAAATTGAAAAAATCTTTCATGATGCCAAACAAGATCTCACTATTTTGCGCATCGCTACCGGCTATTACCCCAAAAACATCTTTGACACCCGTCTGGCGGCCGGTTTTGTCGGCCCTTCATCAAGCCTTTCCCTGGTTGACACCTACCGTGAATTTACCGGCGAGATCATAAAAAAGGATGAAACTCGCAGTAACTGGCTGCAACGCCCTTTAAGCCCAAAACAGTTCCAATACGCCCTCAACGATGTCCTCTTCCTGCCGAGAGTCAGAGATGAGATTATAGCAAAAGCCGAAGATCTTGGCCGCCGGAAGTGGCTATCAGAGGAGATGAAACTCTACGATGATCCCCAACTATATGATGATCCACCCGTTAATCAAGTTTACAGCAAAGTCAAAGGATCCGGCCGTCTAAAAAGAGATGAGTTGGCCATTTTACGCGAATTAGCCGCCTGGCGAGAAAAGGAAGCCCGCCGCCGTGATCGCCCCCGACGCCATATCATCCCGGATGATGCGCTGATCAAGCTCTCAACCAATCAACCCGACCATATCGACACACTCAAACAAAATTGCGGCCTCTCGCCCAGAGCCGCTCAACGTTACGGCCAACCGCTGCTGAAAACGATCAAAGAGGGCTTGCAAGTCACGCCGGCAGACTATCCGGCCTCCCTGCAAAAACCTCGAAACCAAAATTTAGCCGCCCACAGCCGTAAACTTATCGATTTTATCACAGACCTCTGCAACGATGACTCCCTTGACCCGGCCCTGCTCGCAAATCGCAAGGATATAGAGAAACTTATCCTGAACGACGACCCTAAAACCTGCAATATCCCCCTAATGCGGGGATGGCGCTATGAATATGCCGGAGAAAAAATTGTCCGAGAGATAAAACTTTTAACAGAATGATTGACCGAAGGGGCAAATCGGGTAACGGCAAACTTCACAGAAATGGCAAAGGCCGCCGATGCTTAAAGCGGCCAGTTCATCGGCCGTAATCGAATCATTGGCAACAAGTCGAGGTAAAAAGATGTCAAAGGCGGTAATTTTAAAGAAGAGGGCGGCGGCCGGGATTGCGCAAACCACTTTATCACCAAGATAGCCGATGGTAAAATTATTGCCCGGCTGAATCGGGTTACCGGCCTGAAGGAGTTGAACTCCGGCATTGCGCATTGCCGCTTTAGTGGCATCGTCGGGGTCGACTGAAGTGCCGCCGGTGAGTAGCAGAAAATCGGCCATCTGCGAAAACTGGAGAATTTTCTCCCGGATATTTTCGGGTTCATCCGGCAAAATTGTTTTAACCACTAATTCAACCCCGAAAGCTGCCAGTTTTTTTTCAACAACAGTCGTAAATTTATCCTCAATTCGACCGCTGTAGACCTCGTTACCGGTAACAATAAGGGCTGCTTTACGATTAACAAAAGGTTTTATGGTCAGAGCTGGTCGCTTTTGCAGCGAATCGCTCACAGAATCCCGGCCCAAAATTTCATGACCCAAAATCTTGCGACAATCGGCAACAATCTCCGGCTCGCAGGTTAAAGGAATAATGCGAAACGCGGCAACCTGCTTGCCTTTTTTAACAACAAAGTTATTATGGATAGTCGGCAACGAGGGAATCGCCAGCCG
>DAOVTG010000139.1 GCA_030633185.1 Deltaproteobacteria bacterium | reverse complement strand
AAGTCCGATCTACTGCGCTGTTGTGGTTTTTCAGGCACTCGACATACTACATGTATGGTCTCGCGCCTGAAAAACCACAACATCTTGTATATCGAAATTTTTACTTAGCCATCCCGTGACTTTTTACGAGGGCATCAAAGTTTAAACCCGCCATTTGTCAAGATTTGACACCATTAGTGAGGGCGAAGCAAAGTTCGACGCCCTGTGTAGCAGCTTTATTTAGCTTTTTTTAAAAAAAAAAGCAATTGTCTAAAGACTTTGTTATCAAGAGCCGGTTTGGGGTTTGCCTCCTGCAATTAAGCCGATATTTATGCGGATGGATATTTATGATAACAAAATATGGATTTATGTATTTTCCCCTTGCAATGTAAATTAAAATTTGTTAATAGACATATGTTGTCTGCTTAGGTGGGTGAGGTGAGTTTTTTAGCACTTTTAATAGAGAGCTCTTTGTCCTCCCTTAACATTAGTTAGTTTGATTGATTTTGTTTTACAAGTTCTTGAAGTTCAATCTTTTTACAGGAGGAAAAAAATGATTAGGAGAATGGGAATTGTTCTGGCGGTTTTGTTGATGGTGGCTGTAGCCATCCCGGCATTTGCTGCTGACGTCAAGATCAGAGGTGATTTTAATAACCGTTTTATGGTTTACACGGATCATAACGACTGGCTCGACGGTGAAAGTGGTGTTTTGAGAGATGGAACCTCAGGTGAGACCTGGGGCGAAGCCAAGTATCGGATGTGGTTTGATGCTACCACTAACGACGGTAAAGTTAAAGGTGTCTGGGCGTTTGAAGTTGGGGCTTTGGAGTTTGGTAAGCCTAAAGCTGCCGATGGCGAAGGGGCCAGCACCGGTGGTGGTTACTCGGGTGATACCATCAATGTTGAAACGCGCTGGCTCTACACTGACTTTCAACTTCCTTGGGCCTGTGAAAAAGCTCGCATCCGCATGGGTCTGCAACCTTTTAAGGTCAACTCATTCTTCTGGGCTGAAACGATAATGGGCGTGACCTCTGATATCGCCGTCGGTTCGGTTAACCTGAACTTTGCCTGGTTACGTCCGGTACGCGATGAGACTAAAGATTCCGATGATGATGTCGAAGATCTTGATGCTTTCTATGCTCGGGTTAATTTCAAGCCTGTCGATGGTGTTCAAGCTGGGGTCTTTGGTTGTTACATGACTGGCGATCCGGATGAAGATGGTCCCGCCACCAGCACCATTACTTCCCAGAACTATGAAGTCAAAAAATTTGCCAACAAGTATGAACTAGACCTTTTTACCATCGGTACTGATGGTAAAGCCAACTTTGGTAATATCTTTGTCAACTGGGATCTGATGTATCAAGATGGTAGTATTGATGGAGCCAACTTCAGTGAAAGTTATGGTACCTTGACGAATTACTATGAAGGTGCAATTGACGAAGATTTCGATGTCAGTGCTTGGTTTGCCCACTTTGACGTAGGCATGAAGATTGATAAAATGAAATTTACCTATACCTTCTGGTACTCTTCCGGTGATGATGACGGTGATGATAGTGATTTCGACGCTTTCCTTGCGGTTGATATTGATCGGATGGACAACATCTGTATCTTCGAGGGTGGTTTCACTGATGATGACTACTTTACAGAGAAAAATTATCTGCTCGATAAGGGTTTCATTATGAACAAATTGGCTTTCGATTATAAAGCCAGCAAGAAGTTGCAGGTTGGATGTTCGGCCATGTACATGATGACTGCTGAAGATATTGAGTATATCAATCCTGAGACCTTGGAAAAGCATAGTGATGACGAAGTCGGTATCGAATTTGATGCTTATCTGAAATACAAACTCTATGACAATCTCGAATTTGCTATCAATGCCGGTTATCTCTTTGCCGGTGACGCAATGGATTTCTTCGAGAGAGACAATCGTGACGACCCGACAATGTATAGCAGTATGGACGGTGACAGCGATGAAGATATTTTCGTTAGCACCATGCGGGTTCGTTATAAATTCTAAAGGGATTTATTCCTGAAAGAGTGCTTAAAGGGGAAGCGGTTTATCGCTTCCCCTTTTTTTGTGCTTTTTACTTGAGGTATAATAGTAAAAAGACTATATGGTATCCGAGTTTGCGGTGGCAACAAAGATGTGAATAAATTTATAATTTCAGTTTGCCGGGGTTGGTGTTTAAATTGTGGGGGAAGTGTTGAAGAGTAAATACAAGTTGTGTAAGTCGAGTGTACTGGTTAGTTTCTGTTTTGTGGTTATAACTTTGTTGGTGGTTTCATTGCCGGCTGTTGCCGCTGATCACATGACTCGTTTTCAACCTTTATCCGGTTACTTGGTACAAAACGGGCCCCAAGGGATCGTGCTTGATTGCGGTCACAAAAAAGGGGTTGCTGTAGGTGATCTATTTGCCGTTTTGCAGCCGGGTCCGTCTCTGATTCATCCGGTAACCGGCCGCCCGATGGGGGTTCAGGAAAGGCTTACGGCAACCCTGAAGGTAATGCGGGTTGAGGCTGATTATGCTATCTGCCGTCCTCTTAATCGCTATCTTCGAGTGCCGTTGAGGCGTGGCTCGCTGGTCAAGCGTTTTGCCTCAATGGCGGCTCTTTTTATCGACCTTAATGGTAATGGTGTTGAGCTCTTTTCCCGGATACGTGAGGATCTTCCTCAGCTCGATTGGGCCGATTACGGCGTTGGTCTGAGGCATCGTCAGGCTTTGCGGCGGCCCGGCGGACCGGGGGCGATGGGGTATGATCTCTATGTTGTTAATGAAGGGCGTAACCTGACCTTCTATAATGGTGACCAGGAGCTGGTTGCGGCCTGGAATGCAGCTCAATTTTCAGGTCGGAATAGCTTGACGGATTCTAGTGTCGGAGGTTCTCCTGGTAAAGATAAATATGGACTCTCGACGACCGCTACGGGCAAGGCAATTTTGACCAAATACCGTCAGGTGGCCAAAGTGAATTTGGTAGTTAAGGGAATGGATGTCGGGGATCTCGATAATGACGGGACTCCCGAGATGGTTTTTACTGATGGCGAAAAGATTTTTGTTTATCAGATTACCGAGCGGGGTTTAAAGTACTGTTACCGTTATTATTTTGACAGATGGGGCAGCATTGTCAATATTCAGATTGGTGATATTACCGGCGATCGCCGGGATGAGATTTTGGTCAATACCTTTAATGACACCGAAGATGGTTTCTCCTCTTTTGTGATCGCAAAAAAGAAGGGTAAATATCGGATTATTGCAGATAACATCCCTTTTGTCATGGGTCTTCTGGGCGGCAGGTCAGTGGCCGACAAGGGGGTCTATTTTGTTGGTCAGGGTTTTGCCGAGGAGGAGCTTTTTAACGATTCGGTTTCACGACTTAAATTTAATAATGGGGAGGTTGCTTCGACGGGTAAATTCTCCGTACCGATGGGTTTTGCCCTGCCGGGTGCCGTCTATGGCGATATTAATAATGACCAGATCAAAGAGCTATGTTTTATTAACAAAAACAACTTTCTTGAGATTTACCAGGGCGGTAAGCGTTTGTGGCTCAGTGACGAGCGTCTGGCCGGGTCACTGCACGATGTTCAGTATGAGGTTGGTACCGAGCGTATAAGCTACACCGAAAAACGGCAGATCTGTACGCCGTTGCGAATCTATGACCTCGATGGTGACGGGGTTAAAGAAATTCTTGTGATCGATAATGAATCCGCTATGTCGACCTCTTTTGGTGAGTACGGTTTTCTTAACAAAGGACATGTTAAGATGATCCGACACAGCGGCAGAGGTTTTGACGTACAGAAGGTGACTGGGGTCATCGATGGTCCGGTGCAGGGCATGCAGATTGTCAACGATGAACTAATTTGCGCCATGGTCAAACGCGGTGATGATCTTTTGAAACTGTCAGGCAACACCTATCTGCTGGCATTTCCTCTGCCGCAGAAGTAATGAACTTACTTAAAAAAACGCTCTAACCGGTTCATTCCTTCGGCGATATTGTCCAGTGAGTTGGCATAGGAGAAACGTAAGAAACCTTCTCCGTTTTTGCCAAAATCTATTCCCGGAGTAATGCCGACCCCGGTTTTTTCGAGGATCTCAAAGGCGAAGTTATAGGAGTCGGTGGTAAACTTTTTAGCATTGGCAAAAATGTAAAAGGCCCCGGTTGGCGGGATTGCGACTCGCAAACCGATCTCGCGAACCCGTTGCAGCATGAAGCGGCGGCGTTCATCATAGATCTGGCGCATTTTTTCGAGATCTTTGGCGACCTCGGCTGAAGTCAGAGCCGTAATCGCGGCTTCCTGACCAAAGTGGCTGGCTGAGATCATAAAGTTTTGCTGCAGGGTCTGCAGGGTTCGCATAAAACGAGGCGGCGCTATAAGGTAGCCCAAACGCCAGCCGGTCATAGCATAGAGCTTGGAAAAACCATTGAAGACAAAGGCGTTATCCGTGAACTCTAAGATTGAATGTTCCTTACCCTCGTAAACCAGGCCGTGGTATATCTCATCAGATAGAATAGGCAGGCCTAAGGCGGCCAGTTCCCGCATACGTTGGGTCTCAAGGAGATTGCCGGTCGGGTTGGCTGGTGAATTGATCAGGATCGCTTTGGTTTGCGGTGATATACTCTTTTTCAAGGTTTGGGGTTCGTATTGAAAACCGTTATCCTCGTAGACTTTGATAAATTGCGGGGTGCCGTCACAGTAGGAGATGAAATTGCCGTAACAGGCATAGCCGGGGTCGCTGACCATAACCCTGTCGCCGGGGTTGAGCAGGGCGGCGCAGGCCAGCATCAAGGCCGGAGAGGTGCCGGAGGTGACGAGAATCTGTTCAGGACTGATTTTGACCAGGTAGCGTTTCAGGTAGTAATCAGCAATTGTCTGCCGTAACTCATAGGTTCCCAGGCTGTGGGTGTAGTGGGTCTTGTCAGCTTGCAGGGCTTTGATGGCGGATTCCTTTATTGTTTCAGGGGTCGGAAAATCGGGCTCACCCACTGCCAGATGGATAATTGAACGCCCCTCACGCTCTAACTCCTGAGCCCGTTCCAAGATATCCATAGCCATAAATGGCTTCAAACCTGCCGCTTTACGGGAGAAATTGCTGTCTTGCAAAGTGATTACCTCAAATGTTCGTTATGTGACACTCTAACGACCTGCATCAGCCGCCGCGCCGTGATGCACGAACAAAAACGGGCTGTTATTTGCGGTCGGGTTTACCCAATTGGTCGGTGATTATACTGGGAATCTTGAATTTCATAGAACCATTCTCCCAAATTGGAATTTTATTTTTGTTTTTTCTGGCATTTCCCGCAACTTTTTTTGCGGCTCTTTCCAAGGCTTGCAATCCTCGAACTGCATATTTATTATGTTTTTTCATTGTTAATTCTCCGAGTCATCTATAATAACCGGTCGATTTGCAGAAGTGTCAAAAATAATCAATGAATCAGCTAAAGATTTGTATATTTCTTGAAAATTAATCCAACTTCTTTCAAATCGGCGTCTGATATCGAGTTCAGGGATATTATGACCTCCTTGAGATACTCTTTTCTTTGCATGTTCTCTGTGAATTCAAATGGTTAGCGTGATCCGACTCCGATTCGCCGATCCCTCAAGATATATACTTTTCAGGATATACTTTTACTATATATTGCTATGACTATAGCTAAAAGTATTCAATAAATCCTGCTGCTGGAAGTTCCTTTTTCGCAATATTGAAAAGTTCTTCTGAATCCATCACAATATCTGGTAGGCGACCTTCCATAAGTTCATAAAAACTTTCCCGGTCTTTTGGGTCGATTTTGATGGAGGCACTGCTGGTCTTTTTCTCTGCAAAAATGTGTTTCGACCCGGAAATTGTAATTTCGATCCCTTCCTCTAATGGCTTTTCATTGATTTTTGCTGTCTTGTAATCTACAAAAACAGGTTCCTCGCCAAGTTGTATTTGAAGGAGTAAGCTTTTTGTAAGAAATATCTGCTCCTGATCTTGTGAAATCTGCCATCCATTCCCTTTGGACGACAACCGGATCAACTGCTTTTCCAATGCTTCAAGTTGCATGGAAATTCCTTGTAGTCTGAGAATGCGAATAAAACCGTTTTGGTTGATTTCTTCCTGACCATTAAAAACAAAAGCGGCAACTTTTTTGCGGAAGGCGGTTGTTTGGTAGTGGTTTTTGTAATGAAAGGAACAATAATTAACTGCTAATTTAAGTTCCTGTTGAAAAACATAGTTGATTATTTCTAGTGCTGTTAATTCCGATTCCAGAACCGTAATTTTCTGGCCATGTAAAAAAGTATAATTCCGATTGAATAGATTTTTTAAATTATAGGGCGTAAGCCTCATTTGGTGGAGGTTGAGATAGTTTACGCCAAGGCCGTCAAGTTCGACAACCATGTTTTTTAACTGTGTTATGTCTTCTGGAATTGCAGGTATCTCAACGGTTACGTTTGGAATTTTCCCCAAGGCAAGTTTCAAGTTTTTAGTTTTATACTCTGTGGCAGTTAGGTCGAAGCGAATTTCATTCAAGCCAGATTCTGCTAATTTAATTGTTTTTTCTTTATCTAGAAGTGTTCCGTTGGTGTACATCCAAACATAAACCGAAGCTCCAAATTCTTTTTTTATTTTTGACAGAAAATCAATGGTAGTACCGAAAGTAAGCAACGGCTCTCCGCCACTCAACCCAACGCCTTT
>DAOVTG010000133.1 GCA_030633185.1 Deltaproteobacteria bacterium | reverse complement strand
TCTACACGGCTTTGAGCGGGGCGATGGCTAATGATCGCCGCCAGGAGATAACCGCCAATAACCTGGCCAACGTTAACAGCGGTGGTTTTCGTCGTGATGTACCTTTGTTTGCGACGGTCTATGATCAGGTCAGCGGCAGTAATCGGCCGTCTGATAATAGCCAGGGTATTATTGAGCACAACTGTTTTGTCGTGCATGACGGTAACTGGATCGATTTTCAGACCGGGGCCATGCAGGATACTGGCAACCCTCTTGATATGGCACTTGATGGAGAGGGCTTTTTTGTGATGAAGAGGGTTGCCGATGGCAAGCTCTATTACACCAGAGATGGTCACTTTCGTCTCAATGAGCAGCGCGAACTGGTGGCTATCAATGGTGATCAGGTGATGGCTGCCGGGGAAGAGGATATTCCGTTGCTTCTGGCCGGAGATAATTCGGGAGCTCCCGACGATATCAAAATTGGGAAATTGGGTGATGTCATGGTTGACGGTCAGTCGGTTGGGGCCTTACGCCTGATGACCTTTACTGATCTTCAGGGTTTGCAAAAATTTGGTGATGCCGGTTTTGTCGAGAGCTCTGCTTCCGGGCCGCCGGAGACGGCTGAGCAACTGGTGGTCAATCAGGGGGTTCGTGAGCTTTCCAATGTCAATATCTTAAAAGAGATGGTCAGCTTGATTGAGATTTCTCGTCAGTACGAAGCTCAGCAGAAGGTTATAGTCAACTTAGATGAGATTAACAAGCAAACTGTCAAAGGGATTACAGGATAAGGAGTAAGAGATGATTAGAGGTTTGTTTACCTCATCCACGGGGATGACGGCCCAGCAGTTGAATATCGATGTAATTGCCAATAACCTGGCCAATGTCAATACCACTGGTTTCAAAAAGAGCCGGGCCGATTTTCAGGATCTTATGTATCAGACCATGTCTCGGGCCGGAACCACTTCAGCGACGGGCGAGGAGATTCCGACCGGGATCCAGGTCGGGCTCGGAACTAAACCCGTGGCCGTCTTTAAGATTTTTACTCAGGGAAACTATCAAGAGACCGGCAACGAGCTTGATATGGCGATTGAAGGGGACGGTTTTTTTCAAGTTTTGATGTCGGACGGAACCACAGGATATTCGAGGGCGGGCGCATACAAACTCGACAGTACCGGTAATATGGTAACCTCTGATGGTTTCGCCTTGCAGCCGGCGATCAATATCCCCAGCGATACGACGCAAATCACAATTACTGCGGACGGGACGATTTCGGTGATTCAGGCCGGACAGATCACCTCGACCCCGGTGGGGAATATCGAATTGGCCAGTTTTTCCAATCCTTCCGGTCTTTATGCGACAGGTCGCAATCTTTTCAGGGAAACCGATGCTTCCGGGGCGGCCTCAACCGGAGCTCCGGGGGCCGACGGGTTGGGAACGATAAGCCAGGGCTTTCTTGAGATGTCCAATGTCTCCGTGGTTGAAGAGATGGTCGGCATGATTGTCGGGCAACGGGCTTATGAAGCCAATTCAAAATCAATTCAGACCTGTGATGAGATGTTGAAAACCGCGAATACGTTGAAACGTTAGTGGTTGGAGTTGGTGGCAAGGAGGGGGATGACATTATGGATGTTTATAAAATGAGTTTTTTTCTTAAGAGAGTGTCTTTGCCGACTTTATGCCTTCAGTTTGGGGCGGCACTTTTCCTGTTGATTTTAGCTGGTGCGGTTCAGGCGACGGAGATAGAGCCTGAAAATCTGATGCAGCGTTGTCGAGCTGAGCTTATGCCGGTGATCGAGAAAAGTTTGCCCGGCATTGAAGATCTTTGGTTTGAGGATCTTGGCGAGGTCAATAAGTGGTTGGCCGGAAGCGATAATGTTGCCGGTTTTTCAGTTTTGCAGGTGGGCTGCTGGAATCGAAAAAACGGTATTGTGCCGGTGCAGCTGGAACTCTATTCCGATAGCGGTAAAGAGTCGCGGCGCTGGTTCAAGGTCAAGCTCAGCGGTAAAGAGCAAGTTTTGCTGGCAAAGCGTGATCTGGCTCGGGGTGAGCCGGTGCGAAGCACCGATTTCAGTATTCGTCTGGTTGATTGTCAAAGTCTCAGACGGGAGGTTGTGAGACATCTGCCGGACGGGATGATCTATCAATTGACCTGTAATCTGCGGGCCGGGGAGCTTCTGCCAAGTAAACGGTTACAGCCATATCGTTTGATAAAGCGCGGTGAACTTGTGCAGGTTTTAATACAACAAGGCGGAGTTAAAATCTCTACCCGTGGCGTAGCTATGGGAAATGGCACGTTAAAAGATATTATTACTATAAAAAATCCAACTACGCGGAAATTTTTTCAGGCTCGGGTGGTCGGTTCCGGCAAAGTCGTAGTTATCTATTGAAAAAGGCGGTGGGGTGATGAAAATCAAGTATTTTTGTTTGGGAGCTTTGGGACTGTTTGGCATGATAATTGGTGGTTGTGGGCATCAGTCAGCTCCGATTGCCGCTGCCGTGCCGGTGGTTCGACCTTCGGCACAGCCATCTTCGGCGCAACTTTCCGGAAGAAGGAAGATGCAGTATAAGAATGGTTCCCTGGTCAATTTAGAACAGTCCGGGCAAGATGATTTCATCCAGGTTTTCAACTCCCGCAGGGCTCGCTATATTGATGATATTGTCTATGTTTTAGTTTCCGAAGATTTCAGTGGAACCGGGGCGGCATCAACGTCCAGTGATGGTACTAACAGTAGTAAATATTCGGTTCCCGGACTTTTTGCCCTGAAAAAATATCTTGGTGATTTGGGTCAGATGGATGACTGGCTTGAGACCGAACGTAGCAATACAACCTCCGGTACCGGAACCACTAGTCGCAGTAATACCCTGGCGGCAAAAATCGCCTCCCGGGTGACCGAGATATTGCCGAATGGTGATTTTCGCATATTGGGAACTCATTTTACCCAAGTAAACAATGAAGATCACTATGTTACGGTTTCCGGCATTATTCGGCCAACCGATATTTCAGCTGATAATTATATTCTTTCCTCGGCGATTGCCGAGGCTCGCATTGAATACAGCGGTAGTGGTACGATTGGGACTAAGCAAGGGGTTGGATGGGGTACTAAAGTTCTTGATCTGGTCTGGCCGTTTTAGTCTCTTAATATGGTCTAAGGAGTCAAAAGGGTCAAAAAGGTCGAAGATGGTAATCCCTTGGGCCCCTTTGACCTTTTAGACCTTTTCGACTTATCTTTTTCAGGAGTGCTTGTGATCATGCGAAAAATTTGTTGGCAATTACTGGTTTTACTTTTTGTCGGGTTTCTGTTGGCTGATTTGGCGGCGGCGGTTCGTCTCAAAGATATTGCCCATATTAAAGGGGTGCGCAGCAACCAGTTGGTTGGTTATGGTTTGGTGGTCGGGCTCGATGGAACCGGTGACGATACTAAAAAGGGTAAATTTGCGAGTGAGGCGATGGCCAATATGCTCGATAAATTCGGGATCTCGGTAGATTCCGCAGACATCGACCTCGATAATGTCGCAGCGGTTATGCTGACGGCTGAACTGCCTCCTTTCTCACGCAATGGTTCCCGTTTAGATGTTCTCGTTTCATCGATTGGTGATGCTGAAAGTCTACATGGTGGCACCCTGATGCTGACCCCTTTACGGGGCCCCGATGGCCGTATCTATGCAATGGCGCAGGGGCCGTTGTCGGTGGGTGGGTTCAGTCTCGGTGGAGGTGGAGGTAAATCGGTAAAAAACCATCCTACGGTAGGACGTATTGCTAATGGGGCTATAGTCGAACGGGAACCACCGTCAACCATGTTTATTGACGGGAAAATTGTTTTGACTCTCAATATGCCGGACTTTATGACGGTCTCTCGGGTTGCCAAGGTGGTTAATGAAACCTTTAAGCAGAAAATTGCGATTCCTCTCGATGCCGGAACCATTGAAATTACACCGCCCAGCCGGGAAAAAGGGGTTTTGGTTCCTTTTATCGCGGTGGTTGAAAACCTTCAAGTAACCCCAGATGTTCGGGCTCGGGTCGTGATTGATGAGCGAACCGGCACCGTGGTGGTTGGTCGCAATGTTATGCTTGATGCCGTAGCCGTAGCTCACGGTGATTTGAGTATCCAGATTTCGGCTATGCCGATGGTCTCGCAGCCGCCGTCATTTTCTCTGGGAGAAACTGTGGTCGCGGTCGACAAACAGATTACGGTTGAAGAGGAACCCGGCAAGTTGGTGGTCGTGCCGCGTGGTGTCAATATCGACGATCTGGTTAAGGCTTTAAACTTGATAGGTGTCTCTCCCCGTGATTTGATCTCCATTTTCCAAGCCATCGAAGCTTCGGGAGCTCTGCATGCCGAGCTTGAAGTAATCTAATGCTAATATTTTTCTCTCTTGGTATGGGCTTTGCAAGATACTACCATGAGAGCTTTCAGGAGGAAGAAAATGCCTACCGGGGTTCTCCCGGCCTTTGGGCTGGTTTCGGCCGGAAACTCAGTGACGGATGTCAAACGACAGTATATGCAGGCTGAGCTGGATGCGGCGGCGGTTGACAAAGACCTTGCCGGGCGTCAAGCCAAATTGCAAAAAGTTTGTCAGGGTTTCGAGGCGATTTTTATTAATACTATCTTGCAGGAGATGCGGAAAAGTATTCCCGATGATGGACTCCTGCCAACCAGCAATGCCACACGCACCTGGCAACAGCTCTTTGACAACCAATTAGCCGAGACCCTGGCTTCACGACAGGAGATGGGGGTGGCGAAAATGCTCTATCAGCAGCTGCAGGAGAGCGGGAGCGAAAAAAAATAAAAAACTGCTAAAGTTTTATCTCTTATGGTCGATACCTCTGGCGAATGATACTTCCGTCGAATTTAAGCGAGGTGCGGTTATGAGTATAAGTAATGTGGGTTCAGCTCTATACAGTGACGCAGTAAAGGCTCTTGATACGGCCCGTAAAGAAGGTGCCGCGAGAAAGGGAGAGGTTGGCACTGCAGTTGGTAGCAGCTCGAATCAAGGAGATAAAGTAACGATCTCCTCCCGGGGCAACGATCTGGGCCGTTTAGTCGATTTAGCTAAGGCTGCACCCGAGATTCGCAGTGAACGGGTTGCGGAACTTAAAAGCGCTCTTGAGGATGGCTCTCTCAAGATTGACAGCCGGGAACTGGCTGCAAAGATGTTTAAGGAGATGGCACTCGAATCCTGGTAGTAACTTTATTTACAGTTTTTTGTTGTATCTAAAAGATATACATTATTTTTTCGCAGGCCCGGGATCGTCGTAATCTCGGGCCTTTTTAGTGGCTGATTGGTGTCCTCGATAAAGTTACAGCAAATAGCGGCGAACATTGCTTCGCCCTCATAAATGGGGTCACATCTTGACAAAGGCTGTTGGATTGTCTTTGACAAAAGCGAATATCTTGATACGCCTTTGTCAAGAAATGACCCCAGCCGAGACAGGACGGTGTCTGAAGTTAGCATGTTTGAATGATTTGAGGACTTAAAATGTTACAGCATTATCATGGATTGGCTCGGTTATTGGAGAAAGAGGTTGTGGTACTTAGTCAGGTGGCGGACTTCTATCAGGGGCTTGCCGCCACTCTGGACTCCGGCCAACTGCCGGCTTTGCCCGAGCTTTTTGCCGGAGGAGCTCGTTCTGGTGATGATTTGGCAAAGATTACCAAGGAAAAAAGTCAGTTGTTGGCAGAAATCGGGGTCAGCTCACTGCGTCAGCTTCTGAGTGCCGAGTCGCCGGCAAAAATTCGTAGCCTGGTTGGTTTGCGGGGCCATGAAGTGACGGTGTTGCGGCGTAAAATAGAAGAGAGTGGGAGAACCATCAGCCAATCGTTGCAGGCCCTACAGACTGTTAATCAAAGATTTCGCAATTTTTTTCAACAGCTTTGTCCCGCCGCGATCAGCTATCAGGGAAAAGGGGTAATGGCTGGTAACGTGTTGTCGTTTAGTGGCATTGCCCTTGACGGGGTGGCATGATGAGGAGATTAAAATGGTAGTCGGCCTTTCCAATGCGTTAAATACCGCCCGGGTCGGGATGATGGCGAATATGACCTCGATCGATATTATCGGGCACAATATTGCTAATGCCGACAATCCCGATTACCGACGCCAGGTCGGCTATCTTGAGACCACTAATCCGATTCCCAGCGCTCTCGGCCCCCGGGGTACCGGGGTGCAGGTTTCTCGGATTGAATCTCTCTACGACCGTTTTCTTTTTCGCCAGGTCAATTACGAGGAATCGAATCAGGGGATGTGGGAGTCGCTGGCCGGGGGTCTCGATAGCGTTGAGCGGGTTTTCAATGATCTTGGTGATAACGGGCTGTCAACTCAACTGGCGGAG
This sequence comes from Deltaproteobacteria bacterium, assembly GCA_030633185.1. GTDB lineage: Bacteria > Desulfobacterota > Anaeroferrophillalia > Anaeroferrophillales > Tharpellaceae > Tharpella. The sequence goes on along the minus strand of DAOVTG010000133.1, from coordinate 684 downwards.
TTCTGGGGGGCCTGGAGCGATCTCGCCAATCAGCCGGAAGGCGGCATTGAACGGGCGACTCTGATCGGTAAGAGTCGGGTGTTGGCGGCAACTTTCAATTCTATGGGTGATGATCTCAATTTTCAGCGTCAGGTTCTCAACGACTATATTGATAAAGGGATTACTGATATCAATCAATTGGCTGATAGTCTGGGGGCCATGAATCAGGCTATTTTGGAAGCGGAGGTTAATGGTGGTCAGGCCAATGATCTGCGCGACAAGCAGTTGGCCCTGCTCTCGGATCTTTCCAGCCTGGTTGATATCGACTACAATGAAGACGAAACCGGGCAGCTCAATATCATGCTTCAGGGCGGTAAACCCTTAGTCTTGGGTAGTCAGGCTTTTAATCTTGGCAGCCGGATGGATGATCAAGGCGATGTGCATGCCTATTTCGGTTCTGAAGGGATTCCGATCGATGATCTTATCGGCAGTGGTAAGATGAAGGGCTGGCTCGATGCTCGTGATGAGCTCATAGGTACTCAAGATGATTTTAACCGGATGAGCAGCGCCCTGATTTTTGAGATAAATCAGGCCCATTTCCAGGGTTATAACCTTGATGGTGAAACCGGCTCAACTTTTTTTGATCATCGTATCGGTTTGGCTGCGGGGATGGAAAACAGCGGAGACGCGACGATCTCCTTCTAT
>DAOVTG010000188.1 GCA_030633185.1 Deltaproteobacteria bacterium | reverse complement strand
TTTAAACCGGATGTTTTGCAGGAATATTTTAATGTCATGCTCTATCGGGATCTGTTGGATCGTTATGAGATTCGTGACGCTTTCGTCCTGAAATATTTAATCAAACGTCTTATCGCTTCATTTACCAAGGAATTTTCAGTCAACAAGTTTTATAATGATTTAAAATCACGAGGGGTTAAGATCAGCAAGAATTCCATCTACCGGCTGATTGAACAGATATTTTCAGCCTATATGGTGACTGCGGTCGAAAAGTATGACCCTTCTCTGGTAAGAAGAGAGATGAGTAACCGTAAAATTTATCTTTATGATAATGGTTTCGCTTCAGCGACCCGTTTCTCTTTTTCAGAGGATCGAGGACAGCTTCTTGAGAATCTAGTTTTTACCAAACTTCGTAAGGATGCCGAAGATATTCATTTTTTAAAGAATGGTTATGAGTGTGATTTTGTTTTTGCCACCAGGGCGGGAGAATCAATTCCGGTTCAGGTGGTTGAGATTTTACATCGGGACAACCTTAAACGAGAGTTAAAGGGGCTTGAAAAAGCCCGGCAAAGGCTGAAAAGTGAGCATGGCATATTGATTGTCAGAGAGACAAGCTCCTTTATTGAAAATGTTCCTGAATGGATTGAGGTTAAAAAAATTACCAGCTGGCTCCTGGAGTAATAAATTACCTGGAACTAAAATACGGGCACTTTATCAACGTAAAAAAGGACGCGATCTTTTCAATTCCTGGCGTGTCTTTCTTGCCTCGGGTTATCCGGTCTACCTTTTGATTGATGAGTATGATAATTTTGCAAATATGGTCATGATGGGAGTTCAGAGTAAAAAAATAAATACGCTGCTTTGATCCATGATGAAGGTGTTTTAAGAACCTTTTCATCAATGGTGAGGAGTTGCAGGAAAGGTTCTGCAACTCCTTTTTTTGGGTTTATGCCTACGGGTAAAATAGGTTCAAAGGGCTATTTTGTCTTCCACTTGAGCTCTTTAGAGCTTGAGGATTATCTGAAGAAATGGTATGCCTTGCCAGCGTTATAATAATCTTTTAGAAATTGGGGAAAAGTTTTGGGTTTTTGGCCGCGTCGGCAGAGTCGAGAGATTGAACTGGGTAAAGTCACAATTGGTGGTCAGGCCCCGATTTCGGTGCAATCAATGACTAATACCGATACCCGTGATGTTGAAGCGACACTCGCCCAGATCAAAAGATTGGAACAGGTCGGTTGTGAGTTGGTGCGGGTGGCGGTACAGGATGAAGCAGCGGCGAACAAACTTTCTTTGATCAAAAAAGAGATTAGCATTCCGCTGATTGCTGACATTCACTTCAATCATCGCCTGGCGCTGATTGCGGTAGAGCAGGGGGTTGACGGTTTGCGGCTTAATCCCGGCAATATCGGCGCTCCTGACAGGGTTCGCGAGGTTGTGGCTGCCTGCAGAGAGAGAGCCATTCCGATTCGCATCGGGGTTAATGGCGGGTCTCTTGAAAAAGAGGTGGTTGAGAGTTACGGCTATACTCCAAGGGCGTTGGTCGAGAGTGCCTTAGGCCATGTCCGACTACTGGAAGACGAAAATTTTGACCTTATCAAGATCTCTCTGAAATCCTCTGATGTTATGGCGACCCTGGCCGCCTATCGGTTGTTGGCAAAACAAGTCGACTATCCCTTTCATGTCGGTATCACAGAGGCTGGTACCATGCTGCGAGGCGCCATAAAATCGGCAGCGGGTTTGGCTCTGCTGCTTGGTGAAGGTTTAGGTGACACCTTAAGGGTCTCGCTGACTGCGGCTCCGGAAGAGGAGATTTTTGTCGCTTTTGAGATTTTAAAGAGCCTGGGTTTGCGGCAGCGGGGGATTGAACTTATATCCTGCCCCACCTGTGGGCGTAGCGAGATTGAACTGATCAAACTTGCCGAACAGGTTGAAAAGGCCCTGGCCCATATTCGGGAACCTTTGAAAATTGCGGTGATGGGCTGTGTTGTTAATGGTCCCGGTGAAGCCCGACATGCCGATTTTGGAATTGCCGGCGGCAAGGGAGTTGGACTTCTTTTTCGTCAAGGTGAAGTCTTGGGGAAATTGCCGGAGAGTGAACTGGTCAAAGCCCTGGTTGCTGAGGTGGAAAAATCTATTCAGGTGCCCACCATAAAGTTACAATAAATAGCGGCGAACTTTGCTTCGCTCTCATAAACGGGGTCACACTCCAAGAGTGCTTCCTCGCTACGCTCACAGCGAAGCCTGGGGTGCTAACGCACCTTGTACCAGAATGACCCCAATCCCGGCAGTTTTGAGACAGCACCGGAATAGTTATCTATTTTTTAAATATGAGTCGTTTACGCAATAATAATCTCTTGAGTAGTCCCGGTTGGTGGCAGCGTTGGTTGTTGGCGGGGCGTCTTGCATGGAGTCTGATGGGGGATCGCCGGGTTCCTTTTTATCTGAAGCTTATCCCGTTGTTTGCGGTAGTCTATTTTTTTTCGCCTTATGATTTGTTGCCCGATCTGATTATTCCCGGTTTGGGTCAGGTTGATGATCTCCTGGTTATTTTTCTTGCCTGTCGACTTTTTTTCACTCTTGTGCCCCAAGAGATCATGCGTGAGCATCAAGAGAGACAACCCTGATTTTTTACGAATGTATCAATTATGAGTAATATAATGCCGGCTGAAATTCGTCTCCTGCCGCCCGAGGTCTGTAATCAGATTGCCGCCGGTGAAGTGGTTGAACGCCCGGCTTCCGTAGTCAAGGAGCTGGTCGAGAATGCTCTTGATGCCGGGGCCGACCAGATCAAAGTGGTGATTGAAGAGGGCGGGAAAAATTTGATCGAAGTGACCGATAACGGTCATGGTATGAGTGCGGCTCAGGCTCGTCTTGCCTTGGAGCGTCACGCAACCAGTAAGATCAGCTCTGCGGCTGATCTTTTCGGGGTCAGCAGTTATGGTTTTCGGGGCGAGGCTCTGCCCAGTATCGCTGCGGTTTCCCGTTTTTCTCTGATCTCTCGCACCTGGGAGATGGAGGCTGCGGTCAAGCTTGAGGTTACCGCCGGTGGCGAGATCCGGGAAGCCTCGGTCGGAGCCCCGGTCGGAACCAGGATCACGGTTGCCGATCTCTTCTATTCGGTTCCGGCGCGCAAGAAATTTCTCAAAACCACTAATACCGAAAGGGGTGCGGTCTTAGAACGCTTGCAGCGTTTTGCCATGGCTCATCCAGAATGCTCTTTTTTACTTGAGCACAATGGCAGGCGTTTGCTGAACGCTACCCGGGGAGATCGTGAGAGCGATCGGGTGGCGTCGGTTTTAGGACTTGAACTTGGTGACCAATTGCGTGAATTTAAAGAGGCCGGTGGCGATGAGATCAAGGTTAGAGGTTATGTCAGTCTGCCTCTTGTCCAGCGTTCAAACAGCCGCCATCTCTACTTTTTTGTCAATCGTCGGGCGGTTCGTGACAAGGCGCTTCTTCAGGCCCTGTTGAAAGCCTACGAAGGAACTTTGCCCCGGGGGCGCTATCCGGCGGCGGCTCTTTTTCTGACGGTTGCCGATGGGGCGGTTGATGTTAATGTTCATCCGGCTAAAGAAGAGGTTCGTTTTGCCGATGGCGGCCGACTTTTTGGCCTGATTCGGCAAGTTGTGGCCGAGACCTTAAGTGGTTATCCTGGCGCAAATTCGAGTGCCGACTTTTTTGCACCGGTTGGAGGTGAGGGGAACTCTCTGCCGCCTACTTTCTACGAAAATTCAGTGCGGGAGGGGGGAGGCTTTAGTGGAAAATCTCCAGAGTTGTCGGTGCCATTTCTTTCCCGGTCTGCGGTAACTGCAGAAGGCGGCTATCAAAAAGTCGAAAGTTATCAAAAAACTGCGTTGGGGTCGTCAGGTACCGGGCCTCCACAGGGTCAAGAACGGTCGGTTGCCGAGTCCCTACCGGCAGATTTTTTCTTCTCTACGGCATCATCCGGTGAGTCTGAAACGCTACCCGGCATGCAGGAGCTCAAAGCCGGTTTTTTTTCCGCCATGACGCTTATTGGATCCCTATGGAATGCCTATATAATTTTGCAAGCTTCTGACAAATGCTATCTTCTTGACCAGCATGCCGCCCACGAACGAGTTCTTTTTGAGGATCTTAAAAGACGGCGGCTTGGCAGCAGTGCCGCCCAGCGCTTGCTTTTGCCGGTGCAGATAGAGTGTACGCCTGGTGAAGAGGCCCAAGCCCAAGAGTCTTTAGAGCTGCTTAATAGTCTAGGTTTTGAGTTTGAATCTTTAGGGCCGCACACACTGGTTCTAAAGACGGTTCCTCTGCTGGTAGACGGTTTGGAAATCGAGCCGGTTTTTTTGGAAACTTTGGCCGATATCGCGAGCGGTGGTCAGGGCCGGGAATCAGCCGTTATTGATACGATGCTGGCTCGCCTCGCCTGTCGGATGGCCGTAAAAGCTAACCAATCTTTAACTTTTTCAGAGATTCGCTCTCTACTCGAAAAACTTGATAAAACTCCTTTGGCGCATACCTGTCCACATGGTCGGCCTTTCTATTTCAAGTTGGATCGGGGAGAGATTGATAAACGTTTCCAGCGCTGATCGATGGCGTCGCAAAAAGTTCCGATATCCTGCGTTGTTGTGTTTTTCCAGACACTCAACATACTTTATGTATGGTCTCGCGTCTGAAAAACCTCAACAACTTGTCTATCGAAATTTTTACTTAGCCATCCCCTGATTTTATGTGATTACATCAAAATTGAGAAATTTTATATGATTGTAAAGGTTTATAAGTACAGTTTTATTTGTCTTTTGATGTTCTTGGGGATGGTGGCTTGTAGTCGACAGCCACTTGTAACCAATGGCCTGGTTGGGGATCCGGCCGCTGGCCGGGCCGCCTGGGCACGGATAGTTAAATTGGAAAGCCTTAAGGCTAACTCCATACTCTCCTGGAAAGCAATCGACGGCAGGCGTGGTAAATATAAGGTGCGCCTTTTTCTCGAACCACCGAAACGATTGAAAATCCAATGGCTTACCCCTTGGGGATCGGTTGCCGGGCAGGTTCTTATGGCGGCTGATCAATTCTGGCTTTCCGATTCCCGTCAAAGATTGACCTGGCATGGCCCAAGGGCTGATTTTGAGGGCCTGTTACAGCAAAAAGATAATCTTGACTGGGCCATGGCAACTCAATTTTTT